>CBFCYQ010000017.1:0-21938 GCA_965602205.1 uncultured bacterium
TGCCGGGGAACGACAGAAAAACGATAATCCAGAAAATCTTTTTGAGGTTGAGTTTTTTCAGCATAGCATCCTGCCGTGGCTTATGAGGCCCCCCGGCTTTTGATGACGGCCGGGATGGTCCTGGCGAGCAACTTGGTGTCCAGCCAGAGCGACCAGTTATCGATATACTCCAGGTCCAGACGCATCCAGTCGTCGAAATCGATTTCGTTTCTCCCGTTGACCTGCCAGAGACACGTAACGCCGGGCTTTACGGACAGCTTGCGGTGCTGCCATGGCTCGTACTGGGCCACTTCCTTCGGGAGGGGCGGCCGCGGCCCCACCAGAGACATTTCCCCTTTCAGCACATTCAGGAATTGCGGCAATTCATCAATGGAGTACTTCCGCAGCAGTCGTCCCACAGGCGTGATCCTCGGGTCATCCTTGATTTTGAATGCCGGTCCGGACATCTCGTTCATGGCGCGCAGACGGTCTTTCTGTGTCTCGGCGCCATCACACATGGTTCGGAATTTGTAGAGATGAAAGGTTCTTCCGTTAAGACCGAGTCGCACTTGCTTGAACAGGACCGGACCCCTGCTTTCGAGCTTGATGGCGACCGCCGTGATAAACATAAGCGGCATGGCCAGAATCAAGCCGGCCAGAGCGCCCGCTTTGTCAATCATACACTTGACTGCGCGGGCCGTCTGTCCATCCGGGACGGCCCGGTAGACAACCACCGGTGTGCCGTTTATGTATCCCGGCCGGGCTTTGGCGATTTGCGCGTTGTAGACGTTCGGCAATAGACAAACCGTAACCCCCATCTTCTCCGCTGTTTCAAAAAGGGTCCGGGTTCTGGCCATGTCCTCCGGATCGACCGCCACAATGAGGGCGTCGACCTGACGGTTGGACACCAGTTTCGGCAGAATTTCGGGGTGGCCCAACAGCGGAATATCGCGATAGCGCCACAGATCCCGTCGGTGGTAGTCCAGAAAACCGGCCAGAAGCGTGTCCAACTCCGGTGAGCGAAGAATCATGTCAGCGACTTCCTGCCCCTTGGCGCCGGTGCCGACAATCACGACCTGCTTGGCGAAATCGGCATTCCATCCCTGGCGAGCCCGCCGGGCCAGCATTCGCCGCACCGCGCTGGCCAGGAAAAGTGTGCCCATCTGTACGGCGAAATTGACCGCCAGGAACACGATGATGGCTTTGCGGCCAACCGGCCACTGCAAAACATAGCAGGCGGCCACAAAAGCGATAGCCACCCGGCTCTCTTCATTGAGAACTTTCCTCAGGTGCTTGCGAACGAAGATCTCGGTCAGTACCGGGGCCGGACCGCGCGTCAGGTAGTAGCCGACACGGATCAGGGTCAGCAGCGCGATCATCTCATAGACAACACGCCCCGTGTAGCCGGCCAGGGACATCACGATAAGCAGTATCAGGGCCGACAGGCCGATTACACCGGCCTGCCCCGATAAGTGCAGTAAAATCCGTTTTGACATCCTGTGCATAAGCTGCTGCTGCTCGTTGCAGGTGCGGCCGCGTGAGCCAAATGTCAGCGGGTGTGCATCTGCCTCCATGACCTGTCACTTGCGGCTTCTTTGGTGGTGGTCGGCGAATCTTCGCCTTTTGCACATCCCCTCAGGTCTATATCCCCTTCACGCCTTACCATGATGCTCGTATCTCCAAGCTGTTGCCACTGCCGGGCTCTGTGCGATTTATCGACTCTTCCACCTGAATTCTTTACCGCGTGCTGACACATATTGCTGTCCCTGGCGCAAGCCCATTTTTTTGAAGCCCTGTGGCCACGGGTGTGCCTAATCCAAAACTTTCATCGGTTCTTCCGTTATGCGCTTCGATTTCCCTTGATATCCTGCGTCGGGCGTTTCCCTCGTGACATCATGAAAGCGGCGGTGGCCTGTCTTTTCGTCAGCGTCGTGACGCGCGAGGCGCAATGCCTGGGCCCTCAGGTCGAGCGTCTTCATACGGTAAAAAGCCGGCGGCATCTTCTTGAAAGCCTCTATCAACGGATCGTTATTCAGTCGTGGCTGGATTCGGTACCGGATATAGTGACTCAGTCGCGGATAGCCGTCCAGATTCTCCACTCGCACCCCGTGACGCGCCAGAAAATTGCCCACGGCCTTGGTGTCCTGCACCCGCATAAGCAGCCAATCGGTAGCACAAATTCGGCTTTGCAGACCCAGCCGATTGAGTTCGGTGGCAATGCGCAACGACTCGCCATGGATTTCTCGAAGATCACGCGATAGACCCTGATCGTTGATAAGTGCCGTCAAAATGTTTTTGCGCAGGCTTGTCGGAATTCCCGGCACCGGAACGGCTGTCCTGAGAAGGCCGCATCGCTCAGGATCGGTTACTGCATACCCGGCGTCCGAGGACTTCGGACCGCAGGAACTCGCAAACGATCTCAGGATCACCACGTTGGTAAACAGATCCAACAACGGCAGCGCCGTAATTCCCGTGTGGTCCACGTAGTATTCGTCGACTACAATCAGCCCGCTCGGTACGGCACGGGACATTTTCTCCAGATCGCCCAGAGAAAAGCTCATGCCCGTTAGACGGTTGGGGTTGGCCACAAAGATAATATCCTGCGTGGAGCCTATGGCCTTGAGAACCTCCGCGGTATCGCCCAGGAACGGCGACTCCGAAACTACCTCGACAGGGGTAAGATCGGCTCTATCAGCGGCGATTTCCACCTCAGGAGTCAGCAGTCCGGCGCCAACAAGACGGCAGCCCGGTTTGTAAAACAATTTCAGCAATTCGGTGAGAAAGGTGCTCCAGTCGGCAAACA
Source organism: uncultured bacterium (assembly GCA_965602205.1). GTDB lineage: Bacteria > Zixibacteria > MSB-5A5 > GN15 > FEB-12 > DAOUUR01. The sequence continues at coordinate 2,783 of CBFCYQ010000017.1, forward strand.
GGGTGAGCATACCACGGTCGACCACCAGTCTCCTGGCCAGAAGTTCGGTCGGGTCGCCGATCACCCCAAGATCAGTTGTATTTGTAGGGATCATATCTGGGCCTTTCAGCCGTGTAGAAGACCTTCAGCTTCAACATGCTGGCCAGGAAAGAGAAAAAGCCCTTGGGCTTTATTACTTTCCTGTTATTCTTGGTTTTTGCTCTTTTCGATGATTTCGGCTTTTCACCTTCAAACCACAAAAATTGACGATCCATTGTCTTTTCCCATCCTTCCTTTTCAGAACCTCCATGTCTGTCTATGGGGAGGATTTGCAAGGCTGGTGCCAAACTGTTTACTTTTTGCACATCGGCGGCTAAACAATTGTGAGACAATATCTTAATGGCGGCGAGCTCTGGTCGAAACGGCTTTGGTCAGTCTCCTGATAACGGCTCTACGGGCAACTTTTTCCCGGGCATAGTACAAAAAATTCCCATTGAAAATCAGCCGCCCGACAACCAAGGTTGTTCGGGCGGCCATAGGAAGGTAAGAAAAGAAAATGAGAGTCTTTATTTTCTAGATTTTGCTTACTATGTAAATCGATGTCAGTACGCCGGTTGTGGCCGTCAGAGCGGTTGTGACTACCCCCAGCCAGTTGCGTTGTTTGTCAATTTTGGTCGGGATTATTATCAAATCACCCAGTTCGACCTTTTTGCGCAAGGTACTGCCGCGAGAGGTTACCTCTCCGTCGGCTCTTATCAAGCGAGTGTTCTTCTTGTCGGCCAGGCGAGTGAAATTGCCCGCCCGTTTTATGTAGTCATGAACGCTTCGGCCTTCGATGTACTTGAGAGTACCGTTAGCCCCCACCGCCCCCATAACCGAAATTCCTGAAGGGATGGAGGGCACAGTGATGTGATCACCCGGCTCCAAAACGATGTCCCCGTCGCGGCCTTCGGTCCTGAGAATTTGCTCAACATCGATGATGATACGATTCATATCCGCCAGGTCGTAGGCGAACATCTCTTGCCGTTTGAGATTTCCCAGGGTATCCTCCACCAACGGTTGCGTCTTATCGAGAAGATCCGGGACATTTAAGCGTGACAGGCTTTCCTGGATAGTGCGGCGCTTGAAAACCAATCCTCGCGGGAAGGAATTCCGCGTAAACCCGCCGGCTCGGCGCAGCAGGTGGTACAGAGTCTCGTCTCTGCTCGACAACGTATAGCGACCGGGATACATCACTTCGCCGTCAATTCTGACGGAGCGCTCGCGCTCCCATTCCGGGAGACGCCTGATGTAGACATGATCGTCTTCCTCAAGCAGGGATTTTTGAGACCGCTGGTCGGTCAGGACCAGATCCAGCAGTGTTACTTCCCCCGCTGAATCCAGCCTCGCAACCTCCGCCCGATGCTTGTAGGCGCCCCTGGTATATGATCCGGCCAGAAAGACCAGATCCTCGACAGTCATGTTTTCATACAGGAGATAGGCGCCCGGTTTCTTTACTTCCCCTTCAATGTAAACGTACCTGTCCCACTCAATCTCATCTATGGAGTAGACGTGGACGGAATCGCGATCCATCAGCAGCAGGTCGGCCTCGCAGTCGCCCGCCAGAATCCGGGTCAGATCGATCGGAATCACTTCCGAGCGCCGGTCGTGATACCGCCGGTACAGGTTGGCCCGCTCAAAATATACGTCATAGGGCTGCAACTGCGCCTGTCGGATCAAATCGGAGACGCGTGTGGAATCACTGCGTTCGTAGTATCCGGGGTGTTTCACCTTGCCGAATGCCGCTGCCGAATTGGTCCTGGCGTCAAAAACCGAATAAACCGTGAGACGATCCCCATCAATGAGGTTTAGATGGCTGACACCACCGGCATCTACGCTCAAATCGAGATCCAGAACTTCCCATTCTTGTTTGCCGGCGATACGCTCCAGCATAACCCGGTCAAGGTAGGCCGCAGGCGTCGGGTTTCCGGCCAGAGCCAGAAGCTCGGGAGCCGTCTGGTCGCCTTTCAATTCATACACCGCCGGTCGGTTTATCTCGCCCCTGATGGCCACTCTGGGACCGGCCACCGGGACGAAAACAAGATCACCGGTGTTCAGCCTGATGTCAGTCGAGTTGTCACCCTGGAGCAGAAAATCGTACAGGTCGGCCGTCGCAACGATTTTGCCATTACGCACCAGTCTGATATCGCGCATGGAACCCCGGTCGTTCGGGCCTCCGGCGCTGTGTAGAATGTTGAACAACGAAGTAAGCGACGATACGGTATAGGCCCCTGGAAATCTCACTTCCCCGGTGACAAAGACCCTGATCGAACGAATCTTACCCAACGAGATGGTCAGGTCGAAATCTGAGTATGCTTTTGAGAGTTGCTTCTTGATCCTGGCCGAAAATCGCTCGAGACTCAGGCCCCAGCCGACAACCTCTCCCACTCGCGGAATAAATATCTTTCCCTCTCGATCAAACGTGAGGTTATATTCTTTTTCCACCTTGCCCCACAGGTAAATCAGCACGTTGTCCCCCGGCCCGAGAACGTAATCATCGGCGGAGGCAATATCGATGGGGGGCGCCATGTCCTGCCGCCCGTCAAAAAGATCTACGCCAAACGGGCGCAAGGTCTTGAAATCCACCAGGCCCTCGGTTGGTGCTGATCGGACATCACTTTCTTTTCGAAGTGTGTCCATATCGTGAGTTAACGCCGCGGTCTTCTCGTGAAGAGCCAAAGCTGGATCATTCTTTTCAGCTTTTCCGTAGAGATCGGGCGTTTGGTAAAAGGTCGCTTCCGCTTCCCCGGAGCTTCGATTCTTATACTTCTGCAGCAGTAATCGCTTCTCGTCGTCGGTTAAATCCTCCGGTGTCTGAGCTTTGGCTGATCTGAACCAGTTCAAGGACACGAGTACGATGACGAGCAGCAGCCAGATGAGAACCCTTCTTGACATTTATACCTTCCTATGGTACAGCTTTTCTGTCACCCGCTCACATGACCGCGGGTTTGTTCGCATGCGACGCAAAGCAAGGCGAGTGCCAATACGGATGTTATCAGGAAACGGACTGGCTTACAATGGATTAGCCAGAGGAATCGGCATAAGGGCCGCGTCTGATAGCGAGGCTTTTGAAATCGCTTCCGACTGAGATGGAATATTTTTCCAGAGCCGACCTTCAAAAACAGCAGGCGGGTGTAACGAAATCATTCAGTGAAACATCTGCCGGCTACATAACAATCGATATAAGATGAAATGTATCAAGCCATTTCAATTTTGTTAAGTTATGCCCGCGGCCGGAGCAAGATTTTCTTCACACTCGAGCGGTCTTATTCGTCATTAATCAGCGAGGATGGTAACCCTATGCCACACGGTTCCTTTGGACTTAAGTGGCTGAAAAAAGAAGGCGTTACCCCTTGACAACGAAGGAGCCATATTGTAACTTGACCGTCTATTTTTGGGTGTCTAATACCTTACTGGAGTGTCTTGGCGCTGATAAATATAGAAGATAACGGCGACACCTTTCAAATCGCCTTACCCCAAGCCTTCTGGAAAACCTGAGAATGTTTGGATAAACGCTGTTTTTGATAAATTGTGGAGACAAGAATGCGGATTGTCAAGTTCTCGATTAGTTTGCTAACCATCTTTGCCCTGATCTCTCCGACTCTGAGTGCCGGCGGTTATGAAATTACCAGTGTCGGCACACGAGCGCGAGCCATGGGCGGAGCCTTCCGGGCCATCGCCGACGATTGGACGGCGGCTTACTACAACCCGGCCGGTTACGCTTTCGTCAACGATAATCAACTCGGCGCCAACCTGAGCATGCTGCATCCGCGCCATGAAATCATTCCCAACTACAGATGGGGTGGCGTCTACGAAACCGGCGTCTTTAACGACCGCACCAACTATAACGACCACGAAATTCTGTCCAGTCCCTCGGCAGGCTTTATTGTCCGGCTGCCGGTATGGGGGGAGACTGTCTTTGGATTGTCGGCTTACCAGCCGTTTGATTACAATGTGTCCTGGAAGCTGTATGACCTCCCCAACGCCTATAACGCCGATCTGGGTTTGCCCGGTGATCAGTACCGCACCGATCTCGACGTGGTCGCTTACCAACTGACTGCCTCCTGCGAATTCATGGACGACAAACTGTCGGTGGGGCTTGGCCTGGAGATTCTCCGCGGCGACCTGATTTTCAATAATTTGCTTCTCCACGATAACCCCATGGCCGACCCTTACGACGATCGTCCATTTGACAAAATCCCGCACTGGTCCAATAACGACGGCCGGGGCTGGGGTTTTGGATTTCGGTACGGCTTCCTGTTGAAGGCCAATGACAAGCTCAACGTCGCCGCGACGGCACACATCCCCTCTGATATCACTATCAAGGGTGAGGCCAACCAGATATTTTATATGCCCAAACTGCCGTTCACGCCGTTCGCCGAGGGAAGCGTGGGCTACCTTTTCACGGCCGGGGATAGAGTCGAGTACCAGGCCGATTTTGAGACCGAACTGACTCTGCCGACTTCTTTTGGCTTCGGACTGGCCTATACCTTCTCGGATAGACTTGTCGTGGCCCTCGACGCCGCGTACACGCTATGGTCGAGCTTTGAAAATCTGGAATTCAAATATACGAACGATAAAGGGCTGACCGGGTCCGCCGATACGTCCTTGTTCTCGCGATCATTCTTCGTCCAGGACATGACCCTCCTGACCGACTGGAAGGATGCCGGCAAGGTGATGCTTGGCACCAGCTACCGGTTCAATGACTATCTGACTCTGATGGCCGGCGGCTCCGTCGATCAGTCACCGATCCAGGACAAAGGACTATTCACTCCGCACTTCGTCGATACCGGAGACAAATATTCTATAAACGGCGGTTTCATACTCCACGTCAACCAGTGGGATGTGGGTTTTGTCCAGACCTACATCCACGCCCCGGATCTGACGATTGAGTCGTTAACCGATGTTAACAACGACGGGCTGGTAGATAATTTCGCCGGCGAATACAAGGCCGCCACTTTCGAGACCCTCTTGTCGTTTAACTACCGGTTCTAAGGAGAGCAAAGATGACCAAGTACATTAAGATACTATTCTGGATTTTGGCTTTAACCGCATGCCTGGTGTCGGGGTGTACCGATCGCGGCACCAATAGCGCCAACCGCCCGATGTCAGGCGGGGAGATACTGGTCGCGGACCACATCTTCTTTAACGAGTTTGTTCTGCAGATAATGAACGAATTGCAGCAGTTCTTCATGAGGGTGTATATTCCCGAGGTGGCCATTACACCCATACACGGTGGCGCTACTCCCAGGCCGATACCGCTGCTGGTCCTGCTGGCTCCACAGGGTGCTGATCATAATTTCTTTTTCAATCACGGCCTCAAGGAGATCGCCAACGAGATGATTGCCTCCGGCGAGATCGAGCCGATGGCCATAGCGTGCGTGCCCAACGACAAGGTTTTCGGAGGCTACTGGTACGCCGGCGACACAACCCGCCTCGGAGCCGGCAAATACGACCAGTTGATCGGCGGCACCTTGCTGGATTTCCTGTACTCCCGTTTGCCCTTCCTGATTGACTCGCCCGACAAGCGCGGCATCGGCGGTGTCGGCCAGGGCGCTTACGGTGCCTTCCGAGCCGCGATTCTCAACCCGGGTCAGTTCCGTTCCATCTCGGCCACCGACGGACCGCTCGACTTTGACGGCGACGGCGGCGCTCATGGCAACGGATTGATTGACCTCTTCGACGACGCCCTGATCGAACAGGGTCTGAAGGACAAGGCGAATGCCTTCAGGGAGTTTGACAGCACTACCGATCTGGCCCACCTCTTTATCGGCGGGGCTCTCGCCTTCTCACCCCACGACACGCTGGTCGTCTGGGACTCGACGCACAGGCTCGATTTTAGCGGCCGCTGGTATATCGATATCGCTATCGAATCAAGAGAGATCATCACCGACTCCACGACGCTCGTAGACAGCATCATCGGCAGTGACCCCGGGAGCCATGATTTTGATTTCCATTTCCCCTTCGATAATACGGGCGCTGCGTTCACGCTTATCTGGGACATGTGGTTGGATGACAATCTGGAGAACATGCTCTCAAACCAACTCGCCGGTGTTAACATCTGGATTGGCACCTCCCAGGATGCCCCCTGGAATTTCTACGACCAGACCGCGTGTTGGATCAGTACCCTTCGGCAGCAGTACCCGGTTCAGGTCAGGGAGTATACAGGTTATGACGGCAACGTCGCTACCGGGGACCAGTATCTGTATGACCTTCTCCATGACATGCTGAGACACCATTCGGAGAGCTTCAAAGACTGATTATTAAGTTGCACCTTCAACCCGGGAGAATATATCTTCTCCCGGGTTTTTTAATGCCGCCGAGAATATGAATGACAGAGAATGAACGATAGCAACGAATACTACGACTTGATTTCAGTAGGCGCCCACCCCGACGATGTCGAGGTCGGCAGCGGGGGCGTGCTGATCGATCTCGCCGGGCGCGGCTGCCGATGCGGGATTGTCATCCTGACCCTGGGGGAGATGGGCACCGGCGGCACTGCCGAAATCCGCTCTCGGGAAGTGGAGCGGGCCGCTGAAATCCTGGGCGTGGACATTCTGGAAAGGTTCGACTGGGGGGATACCCGGCTGGAAGACAGCTACGACCACCGCCTGGCTCTGGCAGCCATCATTCGGCGCACCCGGCCAAGAATCATCCTGGCTCCCTACCCGCATGTCGGCCACGGCCGTCGCCAGTCACATCCCGACCACGTCGCGGCCGGCGTAATTGCCGTCAACGCCGCCAGCCTCGCCTCTCTGAAAAAGGCTGACCTCCCGGGTGAACCCCACCTGGTCACGCGAATTTTTCATTATTTCCTGCCGCCCGGGGTCTCCCCGAACTTCGTGGTCGATATAACGCCCCATTTCGAACGCTGGATAGAGGCCCTGTCCGCTCATGAATCGCAATTTCTCAATCCTGAAAAATCACGCGACTACATCGAGAGTCTGACCGCCATGGCCCGCTCCTTTGGCGTGCAGGCCCGCTGTAAGTATGCACAGGGTTTCTATGCCGTGGAACCGATCGCGATCCGGAATATTTTGAACTTGGTGGATGACGACTGAATCCGATTCTGCAGTCCCGTCAAAAGATCAGCGCGCAAGAAAAACAGAAGCTGACGATTCCGTTTGATTCGGCATACCGGCGACCCCGGCCGTCAGTCCCGCTTTTTCCCCCGATCAATCTTATCAAAAGCCCGGCGCAGGTCGTCGAGCAGGTCGTCGCTGTTTTCAACACCGACCGAGAGCCTGATCAGCCCGTCGCCGATACCGTGGGCTTCACGCACCTCTTTGGGGATGGAGGCGTGGGTCATGGAGGCCGGATGATTTATCAACGACTCCACTCCTCCCAGCGACTCTGCCAGCACAAATATTTCGGTGGCCGTGGCAAATTGCCTGACAGCATCCGAATCAGCTTTGATATTGAAAGATACCATCCCTCCCGGCCGCGTCATGTTATTGGGCACCGGGCGGCCGTCAATACCCGGGTAGTATATTCTGTCGACCAGGTCGATTGTCTCGAGGAATTCGACGACTTTCATGGAGTTGAGACAATGACGTTCCATGCGCAGGTGCAACGTTTTCAGGCCGCGGAGCGTTAGCCAGGACTCGAACGGACCCAGCGAGCCGCCCACCGCGTACTGATTGAAATACAGTCTCTCGGCCAGTTGGTCGTCCTTCACGACGACTGCGCCGGCGATAACATCGCAGTGGCCCGCCAGGTACTTGGAGGCCGAATGGTGCACGATGTCGGCCCCGAGTTCCAGGGGGCGCTGTATGTAGGGCGTGGCGAAAGTGTTGTCCACCGCCGTGAGTATGTCATGCGCTCTGCCGATTTTACTGACCGCCGGGATATCCACCAGCTTGAGAAGCGGGTTGGTGGGAGTCTCCACCCAAAACAGCCTGGTCTTGTCATTGACGCCCTTCGCGAAGTTCTCCGGGTCGGTGCCATCGACGTAGGTGAAGTCAAGGTCATACTTGAGCTTCAGGCCCTCAAAGAGGCGGTGGGTGCCCCCGTACAAATCGTCCACGGCCACAACATGGTCGCCAGCCTTCAGCAGATGCAGCACCGCCGTCACCGCGGCCAGCCCGGAGGCAAAAGCAAAGGCGTGCCCGCCGCCTTCAAGGGAAGCCAGCGCTCTCTCCAGGGCCGCTCGGGTGGGGTTTGACCATCGCGAGTAGACATAACCGGATTCGTCGCCCGGAAAATCCACACGATAGGTGGAACTGGGATAGATGGGGGTCGTGATCGAATTGGTCCCGTCTTCGGGGACTCGTCCGCCGTGGACGGCCCTGGTCTCGAATTTCCTGTCTTCGGTGTTGGTATCCATGCATGCTCCTTAATCCAGAAAACCGTTATCGCGCATCCATTCGTCATTGTAGATTTTGCTGATATATTTTATGCCGCTGTCGGGAAGAATGACTACCATTGTCTTGTCCGCCGCCAGCCCTCTGGCATACTCGAGCCCCACAAAAGCCGCCGCCCCGCCGGAACCGCCGACAAGAAGACCTTCCCTGCGGGTCATGTCCCGCGCCGTCATGAAGCACTGTTTATCGGTTACCTGGTAGATTTTGTCGATGACACTGAAATCGATTGTCGGGCAGAGCATGTCCTCGCCTATGCCCTCAACCTGGTATGTATGCGGTTCAACCAGGGTCTGGTCCCTATGGTACTGGTAGTAAATCGAGCCTACCGGATCGGCGGCCACGACCTCGATATGCGGCTTCTGCTCCTTAAGAAAGCGAGCGGTGCCGGAGACGGTTCCGCCGGTCCCCACGCCCCCGACCAGAACATCGATTTTACCTTTGGTTTGGGCCCATATTTCAGGTCCGGTTAGCTTGTAGTGGGCCTCGATATTACTCAAATTGAAATACTGGCCTATGTAGTAGGAGCCCGGTGTCTCGCGGTGAATGCGCTTGGCCGTCTCGTAGTAGCTCTCCGGCGAATCTGCCGGAACGGCTGTCGGGCAGACGTGCACTTCGGCGCCGAAGGCTTTGAGGGTGTCAATCTTTTCCCGGGACATCTTGTCCGGGATGGTGAATATGGCTTTGTATCCGTGGGCGGCGGCATACATGGCCACGGCGGCTCCGGTGTTTCCCGAAGTCCCCTCGACAATTGTCCCACCCGGTTTGAGTTCGCCGGCCTGAATGGCCTTCTGCAGGATGTACACCGCCATGCGGTCCTTGACTGAACCGGTGGGGTTGAGATATTCCAGCTTGGCCAGCACCGTGGCTCGTATGCCGCGAGTGGTCGTAAGACGGTTCAGCTTCACCAGAGGAGTGTTACCGATAGCCTCGACCACGCTGCTATAATAGCCCTTTCCTTCTTTCAAACCTGGTTCCTTTTCATTGAATCCCATTTCCGTACGTAACACCGAACGCGACAAAAAGTTGAGCCCGGCCGCCAAAAAACCTCTCTCTTTCCGTGCGGCCGGATGCGCCAACGGGACACAACGGGATAATTTCCAATTCCCTCCGCCTTGTAACCGGAATTACAGCAGTGAAATCTCGGTCTGGAGCGCGCCTCGAGATTTGCTTTGCGGAACATGTATTGATTGGGTCTCTCTTATCTACGCGGCTCAGAAATAAAGCCGGAAGCCTTTCGGCCTGCCAGGACTCCCGGTCCCGGCCGGGCGGCGTCTGTTCAAAAATCTCAAAAAACACTTGACAACTTTTTCGGCACCATAGATATATTTTGCCCAGAGCCAGTCGGGCCTGCTTCAGCCGGCCGGAAGAGGGCATATGCAAGGTCATAAAGTCACTTGGAGGAAGCAACATGCAGTGCAGACACTGCCGTGAAGAAATAACCGGGCGCCCTGTAAAACAGGGATCGGATTTCTTTTGCTCATTGGAGTGTGCCAACCTGGCATCGGGAATCAGTCCGGATGAGGAGGAAAACGGGTACTACGAAGAGCACGAAATCGAAGGCCTGTATGACTATGAGGAATAGCGAGATTCCCTGATTCTTTCTACTTACCACTCAGTCACGAGATATTTTTAGAACTTCATATTTTGTAACGCCGGCGGGCACACGTACTTCGACCAGATCTCCGACGGCTTTACCCAGCAGGGCGGCGCCGATCGGTGATTTCACCGAAATGACGTCATTGTCAACGTCCACCTCATCGGGCGGCGCCAGCGTGTAGACTATCTCCTCACCGTCGTCCTGGTCTTTCACCAGCACTTTGCAGAACAGGTAGGCTCTGTCGTCGCGAATCTGGTCGGTATCGACGGTGCGAACCCGCGAGAGCTTGTCCTCCAACTCGGCGATCTTCCTTTCAAGGTGTGTTTGGGCTTCCTTGGCGGCGTGATACTCGGCATTTTCGGACAGATCGCCCAGTTCCCGGGTGCGTTTTATCTCGCCGACGAGCTTCGGGCGTTCCTCGAACTTGAGGCGCTTCAACTCTGCCTCCAGCTTCAGGCGCCCGTTTCTGGATAGGTAGATCGGTTCTCTCATTGATGGCCTAATATAAGGACTCCCCGCTACTCGGCAAAGGCTTTATTTCCCGACGCGAAAAGAACACGAAGATTGCCAGCGAAACAGCCAGTCCGGGGAATATCGGCTCTATCCCCAGCCAGTATGCGGCGTCCGCCGTCAGGTACCTGGATGTATACCACACCAGGGCCACCGCTCCGCTCGTTATGATCGACGCCAGGGCCGCTCGGGCCGAAAGACGCCGACTGCCTACGAATGAGAAAAAGACCGGTAACAGAAGGGCCGGCGTCCCGACCGATCCGAAAACGTGCCAGATGTCAACCACCGATCGGAAAAACAGGGCCAGAATCACGGCGATGCCGATTGAGACAAACAGTCCGTAACGAGTATAGAGCGTCGTCTTCCGCTCATCCAGCTTGAAAAGACGCATCACGATGTCCCGACTGAAGGTGGAGGCCGCCAGAAAAGCATAAGAATCTACGGTCGACATGACTGTCGCCAGCAGAGCCAGCGCAAACAGACCCAACAGACCCGGCGGAAGTACCTCTAAGGCCAAGGCCGGGAACGATCCCACCGGGCTGGGTATATCTGTCAGGACCGCCCGGGCATACAGGCCACAGGTGGTGGTTAGAAAATCAAAAAGGGCCCAGCAGCCGATAGACACCAGAATTCCCTTGCGGGCGGTGGCGGCATCGCGGGCAGCATAACAACGCTGGTAAAAGGCCGGCTCGATCAGTGTGGCCAGAGCGATGAAATACCATACCGCGATATAAAATGCCGTATTGCCCCCGTGCCAGGTGAAGTGGGTGGCCGGAAGCCGTTCGATAAGAAAGCTCATCCCGCCGTATTCTGCCACCAGCACTACCAGCAGCACGATGAACCCCAGAAACATGAGAGCGAACTGAAAGAGATCCGTCCGGACTACCGACTTGAAGCCGCCGACATAGACATAAACGATGGAAAACAGCGTACCGAAAAGCACCCCCACCCACAGCGGCCAGCCGAAAAGAAACTCGCATAACACACCCAGCATGAGCACGTATGCGGCCGGCACCGTCATGAGAAAGATGATAACACCACCGGCGACGCCGGTCTTGCCATCGTAAGCCTGCGCCAGCCGGTCCGGGATTGTCAGCACTTCCGCCTGGCGGGCCTTTTTGGCCAAAAATATGGCAAAGAGGAACGCGGCCAGGTAATAAGGGAGCCCAAAAACAAGCCAGTTGGAGATGCCAAAGCGGTAGGTATACTCGCCCACGCCCAGGATTCCGCCGTACCAGGTGGACACAAGACTGGCCACGAGAGCCGGCAAGGTCAGCAGCCGGCCGCCGACAATCAACTCTCCGACGGAATTCTCCGCCTTGAGTCTCCGGGCGAAACCCAGTGCCAGAAGCCCGGCCAGATAGACTACAATCAAAGCATAATCAACAAGGTGCATAAGATGTTAAAACAACTCCAGGGATACCTGACCATAGAAAGAGCGTTCCGCGGCCACGAAGTACTCCGTCTCCGTGACGACCGTTACCGGATCGCCCGGACTCTCCACCACCCCGTAGCTGTAGCCATAACCGGACGTGATGTATTTGCTGTCGAACAAGTTGTCCACCCGACCGGAGACCTTGAGGTCCCCCAGATCAAACAGGTTCCGGAAAGTGTACGATGCCGACAAAAAAGCCACGGTGTGCGGTTCAATCGCCAGGGAATCGACATTCAGCAGTTCCACGAACTGCTCGCCGGCGAACCGCAGGCCGAACGTGACCCGACCGCGGTCGCTCTTATAGTCGGCCGTGAATTGACCAAGATATTCGGGGAAGCCGGAAGTCGTCTTGTCTTTGTAATCCACGACATGGCGGCCCAGGTAATTCCAATCCTGGTCATACACTACCAGCGAATCGACATATTCCTTTACACGGTTGTAGTTGTAGGACGCATTACCACCGAGCGTCAGACCGTCCACCGGTGTCACCGCCGCCGACAACTCCACCCCCATATGCACGGCCCGGTCAACGTTGACGCTAATGTAGCGGCCGACATCGTCGACGCCGCCTTCAAAGACATTTTCGTCGGTGTACCGCATCCAGAACAAATTGCCTCCTACCTGCAATCGTTCAGCCTGATGGTTTATGCCGAATTCTATATCCCAGAGGCGCTCCGATGCCACCGTCGGGTCACCGAAAGTGAAAAGCGTATCGCCCGAGTTGGATAGAATCTCCAGTTGCGGGAATTTATCCGGATCATCCGCATCGTAGAGGTCATCATCGCTGGGCGCACGGGAAGCTACCGCGAAGTTCACGTAGCCCGCCGTGCCTTCGGTCAGGGCGTAAGTGAAACCCACGCGCGGCGATAAGAACAGCCAGTCGACGTCGTACTCGTGACCGGCAAACGCTCCCAGTTTCACCTGCTCAAAGTCGAATCCAGCGTAGCGGAGTTGCACCGCCAACTGCGTGCTCAGCTTCTCGGTCAACCTGTAATTCTCCTGGGCGAAGGCCGAGGCCACGAGCTTCCTGCCGGCGTACTGGTAGTATCTCTGACGGGGCGAAAGGGGGCCGGACAGGTGCTGCGCCCAAACCACCTGGCCCCGGTGATCCGATTCGAAGTAGTAGAAGGACCCCCCCAGGGCATGACGGCCGCGCTCATGCTCGATATCGAGACGGGGATTCCAACCGACCTGATTTTTCTCGACCCACTTCTGGCGCACCAGATCGCCACGGCTGAAAGGCGCACCCGTACTGGTATCGATATCAATGAAGGACGGATCGATATTGTATTCAGCGAACTTGCGCGTCTCCTTGAACTGCTCGTAGTAGCCCTTTCCGCGAATGTAGTACAGTGTATTCGACAGCGTCATCCGGTCGCCGAGCTGCAGCGTATTGTGAAGTTCATAATGCGGCTGGTTGAAGTTGTCGGTCTCGTTGGCATAGCTCAGCGAGTTGGTGCGGCGGTCCTGTTCGAGGTCCGCCCGGCTGGCGCCGTAGTAAGCCAGATGCATGTGCATCGGTCCGCCATACACGTAGAGTTCGGTGGTCATATTGTGATCGAGACGGGCCACGGAGAAGTTGTAGGCCCAGCCGCTGTACCAACTCCGATACCGGTATCCGCCCGTCTTCTGCTTGGAAAAGCGCCCGGAGAAGGCCCAGCGCCCGTCAATCAGGCCCGATGAATACTCAAGGCTCTGTTTGTAAATATCGCTGACCGACCCACCAGCGGACGTATACACACCATAACCGGCCGTGAGCACGACTTGCCGCGGCCGGTCGAGGGTGCTGGTGACGATGTTCACCGAGCCGCCGAAGGATGCATCACCGTACAGGGAATTGCCGACACCGCGCTGAACCTGAATGTCGGAAGCATTAGCGGCAAAATCGGGCAGATCGACAAAATATGTGGCGTGGTCTTCCGGGTCATTCAGCGGCACGCCGTTGATATAAGTCACCACGCGCTTGTCGTCGAATCCTCGTATCCGCATATAGCTGTAACCCAGCGCGCCGCCGCCGTCGGAATATGCATACAGGTTCGGCGTACTGGTCAGCAGCAGTGGAAACTCGCCGACGGTATAATCGCGCTCGATATCCTCCTTCGAGAGATTCTCAAAAGCCACCGGTGTAACACCCTTTTGAGCGCGGCTCGACCGGACCAGGATGTGAGTCCCCTCGTAGTAAAGAGATTCAAGAACAATCACATCGGGCACGTCGGTCACACGGAACTGGCGCGATTTATAGCCGATGGATGAAAACGTCACGCGGGCGATTTCTTCCGCGTATTGGATAGAGAATTCGCCGCCGACATCTGTCTGGGTGGCGACCCCGGCGGCGTCGGTCACGACCGACACACTTGGCAGAGCATGTCCCTCGCTGTCGGTGACCTTTCCTTTCAACTCACCGCCGCCAGAGTTCGTGGCCAATCCCAGCAGCAATGTAAGGGCAATAAACAATCGTTTCATGACAGTAACCTCGCGATATGCTTTGTTTATCCGGCAAGGTTCCGTCCTGAATCGGTAGGTGAGTCCCGATATGGGACCCGGGGGGATGTGAGCAACATCTCCGTTTTCCTACGCCGGTATTACCCGGATCAGGTGCGGGGGTATGATCTCAGGCGGCCTCTTGCGCCACCCCCAACGGAACTGTTATTTGATCACAATTAAGGATTTGCAGACTCCTTTGGCAAGGCTTTTTTGCAACCTCCGGGTTTCGCCGACGAAGGAGGTAAATGAAAACGAAGCCTCATTACACACTGTTTCAACCGTTTAAGTGTTATATTACATTATATGGCGCTGCAAATAACGGAGGACCAATGGCCGCCAAAAAGAATGAACAGAGAATCAGGAACGCTGTCAAAAAGCACTACGCCAACGCTATCAAGTTGCATGCGTCCTGCTGCCCCCCGCCGACGGAGCTTGACGTCGAGGGAAAATACAGCCTTGCGAAATTGTCAGGTTACAGCCGCGATGAATTGGAATCCGTCCCGAAAACGGTCACTTCGTTTGGATGCGGCGACCCGGTCACACTGGCCGACATTCAGCCCGGTGAAGTCGTGCTGGATCTGGGGGCCGGGGCCGGTCTGGACCTGATTCTGGCGGCGAGGAAGGTCGGCAAAAGCGGCAGAGTTATCGGCCTCGATATGACGCCGGAGATGATCGAGGTTTGCCGGGCCAATCTTCACAAAGCCGGGATTATAAACGCTGAGGTGCGGCTGGGCCAGATGGAAGACATGCCGGTGGCCGATGCCGAGGTCGACTGGATAATCTCCAATTGCGTTATCAACCTGTCGCCCGAAAAAGACAAAGTGTTCGCCGAAGCTCACCGCGTGCTCAAGCCCGGAGGGAGGATGATGGTCTCCGATATGGTCACCCACGATCTGCCGGATGAATACCGCGACGATATGGCCGCCTGGGTAGGGTGCCTGGCGGGTGCCCTCGAGGAAAGCGAATATGTTCGCCTGGCCGAAAAAACCGGCTTTACGGACGTCAAGATCGTTGACCGGCTGGTGTATACCGCCGCGATGCTGGCGGGTTTTGCCGGTTGTGCCTGTTGCGGCGGCGGCGAACAGAGGACGACGGATAAGAACACCGTCAACCGGTATGCCGACCGGGTGGCTTCGATCAAGCTGTTCGCAAGGAAATCCGGATAAATCGGATTCGCCGTTCCTCACAGCCGGCTTTGGGTGCACGGATCACGCTACGAGTTGACACGCATCCCACGGAGTCGTCAAGACATAAAAAACAGCGCCGTCGCATTCCAGTGCGACAGCGCTTCTTCTAAAGGAGCCACAGGAGGGAACCAAACAAACCGCCTTGCAGCGGAAGATTTTACTCAACGCTCGCGCAACTCCTCGACATCCTCGGCGAGTTCCATCCGTGTCATATCGAGCTCGCGCTTCAGCAGGCTGACGTAATCTCCCAGCAATCGATATTTGCCGCTGAAAGACCAGGAGTTTCTCAGAGAGTTGAAAAGTCTCTTCTTGACCTTCAACGTGGAGGTCATCTCCCTTTCGTCCCATCGGTCATCCCGCAAGTCGCGACGGTCGTCCAGCTTTGTTACGGGATTCGGATGTCGGCGCTGAAGTTCCTGTCGTGACTGGCGCACTTCAGTCCGACTGTCCCGCAACTCAGCAGCCATCGACAGGATGTCCTGATTGATAAAATCAAACATGGCCTTTTCGTAGCGGTCAATTTTCCGGGCGTCGTTTTTCAGGTTAGCGTCATGCCAGAGATCGATCCGGTGAGAGAGTTCATATATGGTAGCCTTGATATCCCTGATTTTGATTTTGTCCTGACGAACCTCCCGGATCTCCTGCTTCTTTTCGACCGGCCTTTCCCCTGCCACGGCACTCGACAGCAAAAGCAAGCCGGCGACTAAGAGTATTACGGTTCTCTTCATAAGAGTTGGCGCTCCTTGTTTCAGATGTTCGCTGACAGCCTACAAATCAAACGGCGTGCCACAGCAATTAAGTCGTTATATCATGGAGGGTTAGGGGCGGGCGGTGTCGGCCGAACCTGTGGGAATATACGAACCAGTGTTGGCGTTTCCCTATAGTATCCGATCCGATCACAAAAGTGTCGGGAGGCTGCTTTGCCGACCGGCCATTGAACTAATACAGCGTAAAGAGGAAATCTGAAAGCGGAGGCTAAACGCGGAGGAATCAGTTACTTTTGTCCTCACTCTTGGTCTTGAGCCGTTCCTGCCTGACGATATCCATCATCTGGAAGCCCAGCGCGGAATCAGTGGCAAACAAGGCCTTGAGAGTACTGTCGGCGGACGCGATATTGCCTCTGAGAGCGTACGCGACGCCCACACCGATTTGAGCCGGGTAAAACCCGGGGTAGAATTTCATCAATTGTTCGAATTCGGCGATAGCGTCGACGTACTTTGCCTGTCTCAAGTATGACAGGGCCAGTGACTGACGGGCCTCGCGGTGTCGGGGATCAAGAGCCAGGGTTTTTCTGAAGATTTCATCCCCCTCCTCATGTTTGCCCAGGCGACTCTTGACCGTGCCGAGGAAGTAGTGCAGTTCAGCGGTTTTTCCTCCGGCCGCCAGGGCTTGCTCGAAATAATACTCGGCGCTGTCCAGATCGTTGGTGGAGGCGAAACAACTACCCAGGGAGGTCAGAGTGACATCATTGCCGGGACGAATCCGGTTGGCCTTCTGAAGCACCGGCAGACCCTTGCCTACTCTGCCTATTTTCGCATACTCCCGGCCAAGATTGGTAAGATAATACGCATCATTGGAATCGGCAGCTACGGCCCTCTCGAAGTACTTTATGGCCTCGGGAATGTTCTTCTCATTGCTGTAAATCACACCCAGATTATTATTTAACCCGGCATCGAGAGAATCTACTTGGAAGGCCTTTTCAAAATAGGCCCGGGCTTGTCGTTGATCACCGGTGGCAGAGTATATCACACCCAGGTTCTTCAGCGCTTCGACGTTGTTTTCGTCCCGGCGGAGAACCTCCCGAAAGCACTTCACGGCATCTTTGAGCTTGTTGTCCCGCAGGGCAGCACCCCCCTGCTGGAGGAATTTACTGACCGAGTCAATCGGTATCACCGCGCTTGTCGGTTGACTGGAATCGGCCGGTAAAGGTTGCGCCCAAGCGGATAGTACCGAAAGGGCAATCACAATCATCAATATAAAAACAGTCTTTGTCATTGTATTCATATCGGTTATACCACCGCCAAGATAAATGTTTCCCGCCGTGAAGTCAACCAGACACACGGCCAATCCCGGATTTCCTTGTCGATCGAGTCCACTGCTGTCGGCCGACATAAAAAAGGCGGCCTGACTGCTCAGGCCGCCGGAGAAAAGCAAGATGCTTAAAAGAGGTATCCCCTCCGATTCCTCCATGAACCGGAGGTTTTTTAATTTACTTAACCTTTTTAGGGGAGTGATTGTTCACCAGGGCAAACGATAAATACTCCAATTCCATCGACATGTTTTCGTTTCTCAAATATACGTCCGGCGGAACCTTGAGGTTTACGGGCGCGAAATTCAGGACCGCCTTAACTCCCGCCTTAAGAACATCATCCACAATGTACTGGGCTACGGTGGCAGGAACCGCTATGACCACAATCTCAATATTGTCTTCCTTAATCTCCTTCTCAAGGTCTTTGATATCCGAGATTATGATACCCTTGTGGTTAGAGCCTATTTTCCGCTGGTCGTTGTCAAACAGCTTGACGATCTGAAAGCCCTGCTTCTGGAATTCCTTGTAGCTGACAAGCGCCGAACCGATATTTCCAACGCCGATCAAGGCTACCCGCCAGGTGCGGTCAATGCCCAGAATCTGACTTATCTTGTCTTTAAGTTCGATTACCGGATACCCCAGTCCCCGGGTACCGAACGAGCCAAAGAAGGAAAGGTCCTTGCGAACCTGAGCCGGCGTAAGTTTCTCCCGCTGGGCCAGTTCCTTGGAAGAGACCGTATCGTAGTTCTCCTTCTCCAAAAGCGATAGGGCCCTGAAGTACAGCGACAGCCGGTGAATCGTCGATTCGGAAATGCGTCTTTTCATGTTCGGCACCGTTGGCAGAGACATCATGGCTCCCTACGCTAAGTCTTGAGATTGGCTATAAATATAAACTTTAGCTCCATGTGAAATGGTTCACAAATCGAAAATACCCTCCCTGGCATTTTGTGTCAAGCAAATTCTATCAGGACGACAATTAAACCGGCACTTTTTATCGTCCTTAGACTTACGGAGTTACCCTGCCCGGGGCTCACGATTGGGTCAAAAGCCAGCGCAAGGGCGGCCTCGTCCTTATCAGACCACCAGGCGGGGCATAGCTGGCGACAGACGGGCCAGCATCTCGTAGTTGATCGTCCTGGCCCAGTCGGCAATGTCCTCGGCAGTAATGACTTCGGAACCGTCACGGCCGAGCAGGGTAATCTCGTCCTCGAGTCTAACACCCTTGATATCGGTAATGTCCACCATCATCAGATTCATGCAGACACGACCGCGGACAGGTGCTCTCTTCCCCTTGATCAAGACATAGGACCGGTTCGACAACTCCCGGTCATACCCGTCATAGTACCCGACCGGCGTCACGGCCAGACGTGTCGGCGAGGTTGTGCGAAAGGTGCAGCCGTAACCGACAAAGGAGTCCGCCGGAAGCTGTTTAAGCTGAGTGACACGCGATTTCCAGGACAGGATCGGCTCAAAAAGATTGTTGCGCCCTCCCTGCAGCACGTACGACAGATACGTTTCTTTGGACGGCCAGTA
>CBFCYQ010000018.1:0-21133 GCA_965602205.1 uncultured bacterium
CGTTGTCATCATAGTCCTTGCCGGCATCGGGGTCGTGGTAAAGGTTTTGACGCGCAAAAAACTCATGATTGCCGAGGAAGAAGTACCCGACGCCGCTCTTTCTGTCCTGCAAAACCTCAACGGACAACGGCCGGGCTTTGCCGGCGACATGTATATCGGCCGACCAGTCAAGGCGCGTAAGTGCGAATTTCGCAGCATCGATACTCCCATATCGCGGAAGATAAACTCTGACGTCATTGCCGAGCCGGGCCAGGGCCGCCGGCAGTGATCCCACCACGTCACCCAGACCGCCCGTGCGGGCGAAAGGGGCGGCTTCCGATGCGACGACAGCGATTTTCATTTCAGCCTTTCGACTTCTCGGGTTCGGACTGATCGAGGCCTCTCTCAGCCGTGACGTCAATATTCCGCAGGTAGGCGGCCGCCTCCTCGGGCGTGGTCGGGTTGATGTAGAACCCCGTCCCCCATTCGAATCCGGCCACCTTGGTCAGCTTGGGGATGATTTCAAAATGCCAGTGATAGTATTCGGTGTGCTCGCGCGATACGGGTCGGGTATGCAGTATATAGTTGAACGGCGGGTCGTTCAGGGCCACTTTCAGGCGATAAAGGATATCTTTGAATGACCGGGCAAGAACGAGGTATTCCTCGTCGCTCAATTCGAGGTAACTCGACTGATGCGTCTTGGGGATAATCCAGGTTTCGAAGGGAAAACGGGGCGCGAACGGCTGAACTGCGATGAAGGCGTCATAATCGGCAACAATGCGTTCCTTTTCGAGGATCTCCTGGCGGACAATGTCACAGAATATGCATCTCTCTTTGAACTCGAAATACTTCCGGGCGCCGTCAATCTCTTCGGTAACCCTCTTCGGGATAACGGGCGTGGCGATCAACTGACTGTGGGCGTGCTCGAGCGAAGCTCCGGCGGCGGCGCCGTGATTCTTGAAAATGAGAATATACTTCAGGCGGTGATCTCGTTCGAGGTCCAGCATACGCTCGCGGTAGGCCCAGAAGATGTCCTTGGCCTCCTGGTCGGTCATGTCCACCAGATCATGGGCATGTTCGGCGGTTTCAATAATCACCTCGTGAGCTCCCACCCCGTGCATTTTGTCGTAGATGCCCTGAGGGGCCCGATCGAGGGAGCCTTCAACTATCAGGGCCGGATACTTGTTGGGAATGACCCGCAGGGTCCATCCGGGCTGGTTGGCCTGGCTGCCCGGCGAGCGATAGGCCAGGATTTCGGGTGGCGTGTTGCTCTCCTGCCCGGGACAAAACGGGCACATTTTAGCCGCCACGCGTTTGGACACGGCAGTAAACGACGACGGGCGCTTCCCTCGCTCGGTGGAGATGATCACCCAGCGCCCGACGATGGGGTCTTTTCGCAATTCCGGCATCTAAATATACCTGCCTCTCATCCGATTATATCTGGACGCGTTGTATGTGTCAACGATTGATGAAATCTCAGGCATTGACGAAATCCATGATCCCTTTTTCATTCACCGACCCGTCATAGATATCACGGAGCAAGGCCAGTTCGGCCTTCGAAACGGTGACATTTCGCCTGGCGGCCGTCCGCACGACAGTCTCAACCGCCTTGTCAAAGTCGTACCGCTCATAATGGGCGCTGTTGCCCCAACTGAACGGCGGCACTTCCTTGTCGGATACCAGGGTGCCGCCGAAAAGGTTACAGCAGACACCGATGCTGATGCCCGTGTTGAGCAGCGTGCCGATACCGAACTTGGTGTGATCTCCAATAAACGAACCCACTTTAATGGACCCCGAATTAACTGACTCGCCGCCGACCCTGACGCGAATGTTCGAGTAGTTGTTCTTTAAATCGGAATTGGTCGCCATGGCTCCGAAATTCACCCAGGGACCGACATAGCTGTGCCCGATAAAACCGGCGTGATACTTGTTTACATAGGCGTGAAAGATGGATCCTTCCACCTCGCCGCCGACGCGGCAGGTATGGCCGATCGACGTTGCCGAGAGCTTGCCGGCCAATATCACGCAATTGGGCCCGATAAAGGCCGGGCCGTTTATGGTGACGCCGGGCTCGATAGTGGCGTTGCGGCCGATCAGAACCGGGCCGTTTTCGGCGTTGATAACGACGTTGGGGTAGATCGTCACGTCGTCCTCGAAAAAGATATGACTATCTTCTATCAGATAAGCACCGTCATGCAAACGGACGTTTTTGGGGTCGCGAAAGGATGCTTTCAGAAATTCGAAGTCGGCGATGATTTCGGCTTCGATATCAGCTACCAGCTCCCACGGATAATTGTACAGCGTGGCGGTGGATTTGGTGACGGGAATCTGGTTGGCCGCACCGGCAAACAGAGCCTGGTAACTGGCCGGGGCGGCTACACCGGGCAGGGTTTTGACCATCTCGCTTTTAAACAGAACGCCGGCCGTTTCATCGCCGACCGAGAAGGATGTGGAAATCCCGGCCCGCGTGACGAGTTCCGGCAGGTTGCCATAATCGCGAAGGCGACCGTTCAGAAAGAGAACGTCGCCTTGATCTTTTTTGACGATATTAACCGGATGGTCCCGGAAGGAGTCGGCCACAAGCGACGAGAGCCGGGCCCGCGTGGCAAAGCTGATCTCGGCTTCGGCAAAATGCCGGCCGGCCCTGGCGAAGAGCGGCACTATTCCGGCCCTGAGAGCGTACACGGGCCGCAGGCTGGTTAAAGGATAGAATTGCCGGTACTTGCTGTCTTCATAAAAGCAGATTGCATATTTCATAATGATAGCGCATATCCTCCGGAGTGTTCAAAACCTCACGCAATTATATATCGGCTTTATACTTAACATTCATTATGAAACCTAAAATCGCCCTTTTGGAATGACTATGCAAGTTTTTTTAGAGACGAATGCGCTCGGCAGGCAATTACGGGTTGATTTTGGCTCGAATCCCGCTCGTCAGAAAACCATTGAAAGTCTGAATCATTTTTGTATATTATAAATCTGAATATATGAACGGCTGAGATAAGGTACATAAATGATAAAGATCACTGCGACGGCGAGTGACAAGCTCAAAGAAGTTCTGGCATCGGACCGGACCGCAGCCAGAGAACTGGTTATATTCTTCCAGGGATATGGCTGAAGCGGACCGACCCTGGGTATGACTCTGGATGAGTCTGTGGATGGTCTGTCGAAATTCGAAAGCGACGGCATAAATTTCTATATGGATCCCGCCCTGGTGGAATTTCTGGCCGAGCGCGGTAACATAAACGTCGACTATGTTGATCACGGCGGGCAGTGCGGCTACACTATCAAGGTCGGCGATGCTGAGACCTGTGGTGGCTGTACCGGCTGTTAGACGCCGATCGGCAGGGTTAAGCCGATAACATTAAATACGTTGCCGTAGAGCCGCATTTTACCGGTACCAGATCAGGAAAAGGCGGCTTTTCTATTCCGATTCCGAACCAAACCGGGACCCGAGTGATTTCTCTCAATCAATTCAAGACCGAACCGCGCCGCGAGCCGAACATCAAGGTTTTGAGCTAAAATCTCCCAAATGAATTGACTATTGCCCCTGCAACAGTTAAATTTGGACGTTTCTGGATGGTAGAGCGTCAATCAGTTAGAGCAGGTCGGGACATTTATGGCGAAAAAAACTATAATTGTTATCAGCGTGCTGGTGTTAGCCTTTATGTGGTTCGCTGACAATATCTTCGGGCGCACCGTGACGAACCCGACCAACTATAAGGGCTACCAGGGAGGGGGCTCGGCCGTCAATCCGCCGGCCCACGGAATCGCTGCTCACCGGGTCGGTCAGTTGGAACTGGCCGTGAACAATAACGGTACTTTTGGAACGGGCTTTACGGTGGGACCCAAAATAGACTACTTCACTGGCGCCAGCGTACCTTCGTGCGAGTATCCGAAAGGCTCCCACGTGCAGTACCTCTTTGCCGCCTCGTTCTGGATCGGAGCCATCGTCGGCCGGGACACCCTGGTATCCATGGGTGCCGACGGCTGGCATCCCTCCGGTCGCGAATTATTGCCCGACGAGGAGCCGTTCGGCAAAATGATCAAAAGATCGATTATCGATCCTGCCAAACCGGAGTATGAGGGAGCCGTTTCCGAGGAAGATTACATATGCACCTACAGCGATACATATACCGAAGGCATCGAACCGGATATCGTCTCTCGGCGGCCGCATCGGCCGCTGTATGTCAAGGTGAGCGAGGCCTCCTACGCCTGGTCCTACTCGTACGCGGAGGACATAGTCCTCTTTGATTACCGGATTACCAATATCGGAGTGCAGAAGATCGAGAATGCGTACATGGGTATTTATGTTGACGCCGACGTTTGTTTTGACTGTACGGGGACATCCGGTTTCGCAGATGATATATGCGGTTTTCTGCACACCTATCCCGCCTATTGCCAGGACTGCGAGTACATCGACACGGTCAACATCGCCTGGATATCCGATAATGACGGTGATTTTGCTTTTCTGCAGCCGGCGCCGCACGTAACCGCGACGCGCATAGTGCGCACGCCGGCCGAGCGGCTGGATGTCTCGTTCAACTGGTGGATCAGCAATTCCGCTTCTTCAAAGGATTTCGGCCCCCGCGAAAGAACCGGAAAGGGTCGCTGGCAGGAAGAATTTCGGGACTTCGGAGGCTTTCTGGGTACGCCCGAAGGCGACGCCAACAAGTACTACACCCTGCGCAATCAGGAATTCGACTACGATCAGGCGTTCACCGCCACCATTAAGGAAAACGACACCCTGTGGCTGTTCCCCGGCGAAGACGCCGACCTTTTCGCCACCGGTTATGATACTCGATACCTCCTCTCATTCGGACCTTTCAACATCAATCCCGGTGATCAACTGCCTATTTCGTTTGCATACCTGGCCGGCCCCAACTTCCATCAGACCCGGGAAAATATCGACAATCTGCCGGCCGACCCGGACCTGTTTTACGCCAATCTCAATTTTGCCGACCTGGGAGAAAACGCCCGGTGGGCCTCTTGGATATATGACAACCCCGGCGTCGACACCGACAGCAATGGATATCAGGGTGAACCCTTTGTGTGCGTCGCCGACTCAGCCGTTGTCGACTCTACCCTGATACCGAACACCGATCCCCCTGAATGGGAATACACCTACGAGCCTACTTTGGCCGACACCTGCTGGATTATCGGCGACGGTGTCCCGGACTTTCGCGGGGCCTCGCCCCCGCCCGCGCCGGTCTTCTGGCTGGAGCCCAGGGAAGGGGCGCTACGCGTGCGCTTCAACGGGCTTCGCTCGGAAACAAGCAAGGATGTCTTCTCCGGTCTCTTAGATTTTGAAGGTTACCGGATCTATCTGGCACGGGATGAGCGGTCACAGAGCTATTCGGTCGTCGGCTCTTATGACCTGGAGAATTACAACAAGTGGGTTTGGAACCCGCGGCGGATCGGCGGCGCCGGATACGAAATGAAGGAGAACCCCTTCACGCGCGAGCAGCTGGAGTGCCTCTACGGCGACTCTTGCGGAGACAACAATTTCAATCCGCTGGGTTACTCGCACACTTCTCCATACATCCATCCCGGCTTCCCGGATTCCATGTTCTTCTTTATGCCGCAAGACTACAATGCCTCCGAACTGGGAATTACGACTCCGATAAGAAAAATATACCCCGATCAGGAATATCCCTCGACGCTTATCCCGGGAGATGCGGCACCAGGCGAACTCACGGAGGACGGCTACTTCAGGTACTTCGAATACGAACTGATTATTCCTGACCTGCTGCCCACGGTACCTTACTGGCTCAACGTGACGGCATTCGACTTCGGGTCGCCGGCTTCGGGACTGGAGTCGCTCGAAACATCGGTCACCGTCGGCGCCAGGAGTGCCTATCCCCACGCGTCCGCTGCCGAGGCGGAAGGCCAGAAACTGACGGTCTACGTCTACCCCAATCCATATCGTGTTGATGACGATTATAAGGGGAACGGATTCGAGGGGCGGAACGATCTTGACAAGCATCGCGACCGGGTTCGGGAGATACACTTTGTGAACGTACCGGCCCGGTGCGTGATAAGAATATATTCCCTGGACGGTGATCTCGTCCGGGAAATTAAACATAACGCGCAGCGTGACGACCCTCTGGCGTCGCACGCGTCCTGGAACCTTATCACTCGCAATACGCAGTTGGTGGTTTCGGGGATTTATTATTGGACAGTGGAGGATACCGATGGTGAAGTCCAGATCGGGAAGCTGGTTGTCATCATGTAGTATTGCCGCTGTTGGAACTTTTTAAACATCAAAGCAGAGTGACTAAAATGAGGCTATTGTTTACCGTTGCTGTCACATTGACAATCGTTTTCTTCTCAACCCTTACTGCCTTTGGACGAACCGCTGTCGATCCGCGAGGCTACAAGGACTTCGGAGATGGATCATCGGCTGTCGGACCACCCGCGCATGGTATCGCGGGGCACCGGGTCGGCCAGATCGTGCTTGGCGTAAACAACAACGGGACCTTCGGAACCGGTTTTACTATCGGCGCCGCGCAGGACTATTTTACCGGCCAGGCAGTGCCATCCTGCGAATATCCCAAAAACTCCAACGTTCAATACCTCTTCGCGGCTTCCTTCTGGGTCGGGGCCATCGTCGGGCGCGACACCCTGGTTTCGGTGGGCGCCGACGGCTGGCAGCAAACGCGGGAGATGTTCCCGGACGAGGCGCCTTTCGGCGAGATGGTCAAAAGATCGATCATCGACCCCACCGCGCCGGAGTACGAAAACGCCGTATCCGAAGAGGATTTCATCTGCGTTTATAGTGATACCTATACGCAGGGTATAGCCCAGGATGTCTTCGACGGTCGCCCCCACCGACCGCTCCACATCGAGTCCCGGGAGGCCTCCTATGCCTGGTCGTATTCCTACGCTCAGGACATTATCCTGTTTGACTACAAAATAAGGAACATGGGGTACCAGAAACTCGAAAATGTCTACATGGGCATTTACGTCGACGCCGACGTATGCTTCGACTGCCAGAACACGAACGGATTCGCTGATGATATATGCGGCTTTCTGGAGACCTATCCCGCTTTCTGCGAGAACTGTGAATACACCGACACGGTCAATATCGCCTGGATCGCCGATAACGACGGCGACTTTAACCGATTGGTGCCGGCACCGCACGTAACGGCGACCAGAATCGTACGGACACCGGCCGAGCAACTTGATGTTTCCTTCAACTGGTGGATCAGTAACGGCAATCCCAACCTGGATTTCGGCCCGCGTGAGCGGTCGGAAACCGGGCGCTGGAAGGAACGGTTCCGGGAATTCCGAACCGGCGGCCTGGGTACACCCGAAGGGGATGCGAACAAGTACTACATGCTCCGTAACCGGGAGTTTGACTACGACCAGGCGTTCACCGCCTCCATCACGGTAAGCGACACTCTCTGGCTGCCGCCCGGCGACCAGGCCGGCGACTACGCCGACGGATTCGACACCCGGTATCTGCTCTCGTTTGGCCCGTTCAACATCAATCCCGGCGAGGAACTGCCGATCTCGTTTGCGTACATGGCCGGCCCGGATTTCCACCAGTCGCTGGGCAATATCGATAACCTTCCGGATAACCCCAGTCAGTTCTATAAGAACCTGAGTTTTACGAAGCTGGCGGCCAATTCCCGCTGGGCATCCTGGATATATGATAACCCGGGCGTCGATAGCGACAGCAGCGGCTACTGCGGAGAGCCCTTCATATGCGTGGCGGAATCGACTATCGTGGATTCCGCGGCCATTCCGGGCACCGATCCGCCCGAATGGGAGTACGAGTGGGAACCCACTCTCGCGGACACCTGCTGGGTCATCGGCGACGGTGTGCCGGACTTCCGGGGAGCCTCCCCCCCGCCCGCACCCAGAATGTGGATAACGCCCGAGGTGGGCAAGCTCAATATCCGTTTCAACGGCCTGCGATCCGAGACGACCAAAGACGTCTTTTCCGGAGCGGTAGATTTCGAAGGATACCGCGTCTATCTCAGCCGCGATGACCGTTCGGAAAGCTATTCGGTTATCGCCTCCTTCGATCGCGAGGACTACAACAAGTGGATTTGGAACCCGGACAGACCGGGCGGAGCCGGCTACCAGCTTCTGGATGATCCCTATACGAGAGAATACCTCCAGTGCGCCTACGGAGACTCCTGCGGCGGAAACAACTTTGACCCTCTGGCCTACACTCGCTCCTCTCCTTATGTCCATCCTACGACGGACTCATTGTTCTACTTTGAACCGCAGGATTACAACGTTTCTGAACCCGGCGTCACGACCCGGATAACCAGGATATATCCCTACCAGGAGTACCCGTCGACGCTGATACCGGAGGAGGCTGACCCCGCCGAACTGACGCCGGACGGATATCTCAAGTACTTTGAATACGCGTTGGTGATTGAGGACCTGTTGCCGACTGTCCCGTACTGGATAAACGTTACTGCTTTCGATTACGGCTCACCTTCTTCGGGCCTGGCTTCGTTGGAGACATCCGTCACCGTGGGCTCGATTATCGCCTATCCGCTCTCTTCGGTCGAAGAAGTAGAGAGGGACAACCTGGAGATCTTCATCTATCCCAACCCATACCGGATCGACGCCGATTACGACCTGTCGGGGTTTGAAGAAGCGCCTTCAGACACCGAGTCGAAAGACCGCTTGCGGAGAGTGCATTTTGCCAACCTGCCGGCGACGTGCACTATTCGCATATTCTCCTTAGACGGGGATTTGGTCAGAGAAATCCAACACCGGGTCCCGGTAACGGATCCCGCCGCATCGCATCATACCTGGGACCTCATTACCCGTAACACGCAGTTGGCGGTCTCGGGAATTTACTACTGGACGGTGGAGGACGAAAACGGCGATGTTCAGATAGGCAAGCTGGTTTTGATCATGTAGCTCGACCGGACGATTTCGCGCGCCTGAACACGAGGGTTGCCCAGAACAGCAGCACCAGGGCAATAATGGCGGACGCAAAATATATAACACCCAGCGGCAGCACCTGCTGCTGAACAAACGTCGGCAGATAGCGAAACAAAGAATTTACCAGAATGAGGGCGGTCACGATGGCCGCCCTTTGGCGTATACCGCGCGCCAGGCCGTATCCCAGCAGGGCCCCGGAAGTTGCATGGAACAATATCAGGAAACCGCGCTCGATTAAGCTCCATGACGCCACCAGCGACAGGTCCATCCCGGTCAACAGGTAACAGGCTTCGACCACACCGAAACCCGCTCCGCAGACAGAGCCGATAACTGTCAGCCGGTTATGCTGAATCCTAGCGATACGGGCGATTACGAAAATGCCCAGCAGTTTCAATAGCTCCTGTATGATCCCCACTGTCAGCGACGGCAACAGGCCCAGCACAAAAAGCGATTCACCGGCCCGCAACCCGGGTATGACCACACTGCCGACCAGGTATTTCTGGGCCGGTATCTGAGTGACCACAACTACAGTGAAAAGGGCCGCGCCGAAGACAAAACCGATGTACGAGATCAACCAGCGGTAGCCCTGGCCGATAAAAAACAGGATCGAGAATATGCCGACGGCGACGAAAAGCGCATACCACGGCAGGTAAGCCGGGATATCCACCCGAGATGCCTCGGGTTGCACAGGCTGGGGCGGCGGCCTTTTGACCGCGTCCAGGTAGGCCCGGACATCTTGCCCCGGAAAAGAGGCCTTCACGAGCCGCCTGTCCCGGGTTACAAAGAGGTCCACCCGTTGGGGCTGGCTGAGAGTTACCACGAACACGGAATCATACAGGCTGCTATGCAATTGCAGGTAGGCAAAATCGCGAATTTCCCCTCTGACGCGGGACGCCAGCATATCCAGGGGAACAAATATCTCCTCATCAATGATATCGCCAACCTTCAAATCCCGGGTCGCCAGTACCAGTTCCAACTGGTCCACGAAGTAATTGTTGACGGCAAAACCGCCTGTTTTGAAATCAAGCACCTGCTCGATTTCGGCGCCCCGGCGGGTGGCATATCCGACCAGCCTGTCTCCGTCCCGATCCAATTCCACTCTCTCCTTGCCGGAAGCGGTCGCCAGCCGTATCCGGCAGCCGAGGAAAAAGCCTGTCGGCGAAACGCAGAAATCGTCCTCAATATCCAGAGCCAGCTCATGCCCGAGCTTGCCAAAATCGAGTTGCAGTTTTTCGCGGATAACAACGCCGTTCCGGCCGTCAATTTCCCTTCTGGAGTCAATCACCGACGTCAGCGTCCCCAGCACGGAATCCCGAGACACAAACGTCCAGCGCCTCTCTTCACCAAGGGGCCGGTAAGCCAGCACATCTGCCACCCCGTCCGAAGACACCGGCTGGGCTACGCCCGCCCGGGGAAGGCATGCCACAGCAATCACCAGCAAGATAATCCGTTTCATGACAGGTAGAAAGATACCGGCTGGCATCGCGAAGTCAACTCAATAAAGACGTGTGCCGACAGGCCCCGGTTGCCTTTACCCGGGTTTGCAGCAAACCAGGACGAGATCACGCGACGACCGGGTGAATTTTTTCGTCAAATAGAGACTGGAATATTTCTTTACTTGGATAAAATCGGAGAACTTGACGCTCGTGGTTACTTCCCTTTCCGAGAAATTGTCGAACTCATGAACGAATGCTTTCAGCTCCGGGGGCTTCTCGTTCAAATCCAGGCGCGTGACGTAAATGTAGAAACGCTTGCCGCGACGCGAAGAAAACCTCTCGTAGACAATTCCGTCGTGTTCCGTAGCCTTAATGGGCTGAAACTGCTGCTCTCTTATGGTCAGGTAATTGACCAGTTGCAGAATGAGCGTGCCTGCGGGCCTGAGAACGGCGCGAAACTGGCGTAGCGCGGTGCGCAGTCTGGCGAGGGTCCCGGTACCGCTGATGCTGTTGGCCAGACAAACCACCAGGTCGAAACGCTGCTCAAGGTTCTTGGGCAGATGTTCGAAGTGACCCTGGCGAAATTCCAGGGGATAATCCAGATGGGTATACTTCTTTCGGGCTTCCCGGATCATTTTCCGTGAGCGGTCCAGTCCCACTGTCCTTATTCCCTGTCGTGCGAACAACATCGACGTCAGCCCGGTGGCGCAACCGGCGTCTAGAACCGAGTCGGGTCGGAATCGGTCTACGAGGGCGGTTATTTCTTTCTGATGATATGCCTTGCGGGCGGCGGCATCCGTCATCAGGTCATACTCGTGGGCATAGATATCGAAGAAAGACGGCCCCGTACGTTGAGCCATTATCATTTACCTCCGGGTTTACAGTCGTCGCCTTCGGCTGTTGAACGGCACGATGAGACTACGCCAATAGCCCCTCAAAGCGGGTCTACAGCTCATCTCTCGTTTGAATATGCAGAGTCGCCGCACTTGTCACAACAAAAACAGTTGCGGCGGCCGATCTGGCGATACCGGCAGAAGCCGCATTTAAAGTTTGCGTCCGGCATACTTTCCTGGCAATTTGATATCGTTCCGATTTTGTTCACCGGTTTTTTGAAGGCAGGGAATGAGAAATGGTTGAAGCATTTAAAAACTGGATGGTCGATCTTGGCGTAGCCGAGGGACTGGCAGAATACCTGGGATGGATTAGTGCCGGATTGGCCGTAATTATTGTCGCGTGGCTCGCAAATCTCATCGCCAAGCGCGTTCTGCTGACGGGCGTCAAGTACTTTGCCAGAAAAACCCATACCAGGTGGGACGACATACTGGTAGAGCGAAAAGTGTTCACGCGCCTGTCGCACCTCGCGCCGGCCCTGGTCATTTACTACTCGGCCTACCTCTTTCTGCCGGTTCAGGACGGCCTGCAACGCCTGTCCATCGCCTACATGATTCTGGCGGGCGTCCTGGTCCTGAATGCCGCCTTCAATGCCGTGATCGATATATATAATACCTACGAAGTATCGCGAGAGAGGCCCATCAAGGGTTACGTCCAGGTCGCCAAGATAATCCTGTTCGTTTTCCTGGCTATCGTCGCCGTCTCGGTCCTGATGGACCGTTCCCCGTGGCTTCTGCTGAGCGGTTTCGGCGCCATGACAGCCGTCGTTCTTCTGGTATTCAAGGATTCAATTCTTGGGCTGGTGGCCAGCATCCAGCTCTCGTCCAACGACATGGTGCGCATCGGGGACTGGATAGAGATGCCGAAGTACGGCGCCGATGGCGATGTTGTTGATGTCAGTTTGCATACGGTCAAGATACAGAACTGGGACAAGACGATCTCCACGATTCCGGCCTACTACCTGATATCCGACTCTTTCAAGAACTGGCGCGGCATGAGCGAGTCGGGCGGACGCCGGATAAAGCGGGCCTTGAACATCGATATGAACTCCGTCAAACTATGCACCCCGCAGATGCTCGATCGCTTTGAACGATTCCAGTTGATAGGCGACTACATCAAAGCCAGGCGGGAGGAGATTACACGGTTCAACGAGCAGCACAAGATCGACACGTCCGAATTGATCAACGGCCGGAACCTGACCAACATCGGCACTTTCCGGGCTTACGTCGTAGCCTATTTACGCCAGCACCCGAAGATTCACCAGCAAATGACTTTTCTGATAAGACACCTGCCGCCGGGTGAATACGGCTTGCCTATAGAGATATATGTTTTCAGCAACGACCAGGAATGGGCCAACTACGAGGCGATTCAGGCCGATATTTTTGACCATATCCTTGCCGTAGCGCCCATGTTCGATTTGCGCATTTTCCAGAACCCTACTGGTGCGGACTTTCGCGCGCTGGCAGAGACGGTCGGACGCACGGAACGGGCTTAGCGGTCGGTAACTGCCGCCGGGGCACGCACACTTTCCCTTGATAACTTGGTTTCGGGCTTGTTTATGCTTAATCTGCTACTTTATATGGTGGGCGTAATACCGCCTTGGATAACGCATTAAGAGAATCACCAAACGAAGGAAAAGAGCCCACCGGCGTCAACTTGTAAGCGCTCTGAGATGTTCCTCAACGGATTCCGCCAGGGCATTTAGGTCGTACCCGCCTTCCAGAAATGATACAACGCGACCGTCGCAGTGTTTTGCGGCACTGTCTTTGAGCATTCTGGTCATCTCACCGTAGAAGGCACTGGACAGCCGCGTGGCCGAGAGCGGGTCATCTGCGTGTCCATCGAAGCCCGCGGAAATGAGCAGGAATTGCGGCTTGAAGTCATCAAGGGCCGGCAAGACCTGCTGCTTGAGTGCCTGCCGGTAGTCATCGTCGGTCGCGCCGGCGCCCATGGGGATATTCAGAGTATAGCCTGTTCCCGGTCCCTTGCCCGTCATGTCAGGATGCCCGGTGCCGGGGTAGTGCGGATATTGATGCAGACTTACATATAATACCCGGGCGTCCTGGGCAAAGGCACTTTCCGTGCCGTTGCCGTGGTGAATATCCCAATCGACTACGGCCACCCGTTCAAGGCCGCCCTCGTTTAGAAGGTATCTCGCGGCGATAGCGATGTTGTTGAAGATGCAAAAACCCATGGCCCGGTCTTTCTCGGCGTGGTGCCCGGGAGGCCTGACGGCACAGAAGGCCGAAGTATAAACACCGTCGAGGACCGCCTGCACAGCCTGGACTCCGGCGCCGGCCGCGTGCAACGCAGCCTGAGGCGTGGCCGGCGTAGCCACCGTATCGCCCCAATCGAGCATGACCGCGTCGGCCACCTCCAGGTTCAAAATCGCGTTTACATATTTTTTGTCGTGGACGCGCTCTAGCCACGCTACCTCAGCCGGTTCGGCGTCCACAAATTGCAGATGTTTGACAATCGGGCTATCCTTGATACGTGCCAGGACAGCCCTTAACCGATCCGGTTTTTCAACGTGGTCGTATCCCTCGAGGTGCCTGATGAACAGATCATGATAATAAACGCCTACCATGCCTCCTCCCGGCATCTTGTGCGACAACTGCCTTTCTATCCTCCGCGCTGAAGTGGCGTTACTCTTTTGAGGAGATTTTCAACAACACGGTTTGGTTTCGTTCATGCCCGTCGGCAAGAAGCAATGCTCGCAAATCCGGCCACTCGCCCGATGTATAGGCCGCCCGGGTCAGATTTAGCTCGCGCGTGATGCGCAGCAGGCCGTTCTTCTCCGCGATGGCGAGCGTAAACTTCCCCCCGCCGTTTTCCAGGGTAGTGACGGTGGGCCGGTAAACTATGTCCAGTCCCTTTGTTTTCAATCGCAGTTCTATTTTCTGTCTCATCGCTCCCGGGAAGGTCACCGGGGTCGACCTCTGCTGATGCCAGACGCGGACGTCACCCGGTAAAGCGGCCTTTATCCCGCTCGACGGCAGGCCGATCACGAGCGGCAAGCGGCCCTGGTCGTCCGCCTCCGGCTTTTTCAGTTCCACCTCGAACCCGAAGACAACCTTGTCCGGTGAGAACGTACCCGGATTGCAACTCGTGACCTTCGCACCGCTGATAACCCCGGACAGCACTGAAGCCAGATAATCCCTGGCCTCTTCTCCAAGACCGACCATGCGGTCATAACTGCTCAGATAGCCGGAAGCACAGAAGTAACCGCTGCCCGCGAATTTCTTTTTGGTTGTGTCGTATGCGAGTTCTAAGTGAATCTCGTTAAGGTTCTGCCGTTCATGTTCGACTGTCAGCATTTCTGGTTGCCCGTCCCGCAACATCCAGACGGTTCGGCCGAACGTTCTCGCCGTCCCGTTGATTACTTCGGCACGGGCTGGGTCAAAGTAACCCGATAAGTCGCCGTCATCGCCTTTAATCCAAAGGTTGACTCCCCCGAACCGCGCGAGCGACGGCACACCTTCGTCAACGTCACCGTGCCCGTTACCGAACCACACCGGGACGGATTCGATTCCGGCGTACTCGAAGAGAGCCGCCGCAAGAACGGCCCTGTCAAGACGGTGACCGTAGGCGGTGGCGTAGGTCCTGGCGGCGGGTCGCGGCAGGGTGCGCCAGTATTCCTCCGGGTAGTTTATGAAGGTCGTGCGGTCCTTGACGAACGAGGCAACCAATTCGGCTTTCTTGCCGTTGGTCGGCGCCGTGTCCAGCAGGGAATCCAGAGATTGCCTGAGATTTTCGTCAATACTCGCGGCCGCCCCAAACGCCATCCCGATGGATTTCCCGAACTCATTCCAACTGTTCCGGGTTGACCATGTCACGTGGGGTACATAGGCAGCAGGGTCGTCAGTGAGCGGTCGCGGCAGGGCCTCGAGCGGTCCCATGGTCCAGGTATACACCTGCAGTCCCCGGTCATCTGCCAGGACCGCCGGCGGCGGCGCATCGTCCGAGGCAAAAACCCGGGGCTCCCGCCCCACCGGTACGCGCAGTTGAAATTGTGACTGGATGCAGGGCTCCGGGCGCGCGAACAGCCACATGCCTTCGACTCCCCCGCGGAACGGCTGTCTGTCCCTGATAGTAAAAGATACCTCGAGGATACAGGGCAGTTCAATACCGTCATGGAGAAGCATCATTTCCCGCATGTTCGTGTAATCGTAGGCATCGCGAAGACCTCTGGGCAGGGTTTCTACAATGCCCGTTGGCCCGGTCACCCACCAGCGACCGTCCATCCACGTACGGACGGTCTTCACATCAATGGTGCAGTTGTCATTGTCGAAAGGTACTCGATAATCGCCGTACAACTCTGTGGCCCGGTCCGTACTGATCCATACAATTCTGTGGACCGACATCTCCCTCCGTCCGTCGTTCAGCCAATCCACGCGCCGGCTGTCATACAGCAGGATGGCGTCAAGGGTTGAAAGGTCAAACCGCTCCCCGGCCTGTATCATGAGGGCAGCAATGTCCAGTTTCTCATCAATCGATTTCTGCGCCCGCACCGTTGAAGTACACAGAATTAACGCGGCAGCAAGTGCCAGCATCGCTGTCAGGATTTGCCGTGACCTTCTCATTTGGCACCTCCTTTCTCCGCCCGGAAAGCAGTGCCGGCGAATTTCCTCACCTCCTGCATCACTTTTCGGAATCCCTTGTACCCGTCGGGAGGAATCTGGCGGCGCTTTACGGCCACGCGCTGACTGACGGTCAACTCCTTGCCGCTCATTTTCGCCACCCCCTCGCAGGAGGCATACGTCTCATCGAGGCCTTTGCTCTTTTTCTCCTCGCCTAAGGCATACCCTGATGGCAGCTTTATGGTCTCCTGCGCATCCAGAAGCTGCGTGGTGTAAAAGAAGACGTCGTCCTGCCGCTTCTCGGGCCATTCTAGCGAACCCGCTCGAAAGAGAGTGCGGTTATCCAAAGTAAGCTGCATCATGGGGCTTTTGAACTCGTAGGCGCTGTCGATGAACTGCGCATACTCCGGGATACGATAATCGATTTCCCAACGCATCGCCTTATGGAAATCGAGGACATCGCCGTGCTTGTATTCCAACAACTCCGCCCGGTCGCTCAGATTGTGCAGCATTCTTCTAAGATTGTCACTCAACTCGGACATACGGTAGTAGTAAATAATACCCCGCAGGCGGCCGTCCATGGTGCCCTCTCCTTCGAGCTCAAAGCTGCCCTCAAGAGTACCGTCAGGGAGTATTTTTGCGGAACTGGTCAGCCGCAGGGGACAGTCTTCGGCAGGGCTGTACACGATTCGGTCCAACCCCTCCCCTTCCGGAGAGCCGACCAGGTAATGCTGCTCCGCCTCGTACTTGCTCCATATGTCTTTGTTGAAGGGCACCCAGGTGGGATCATACATAACGAAGCTCCCATCGGCTTTTTTGAGGGCCACCACGCAGTGATTGAACTGGTCGGCGGGCACTTTTTCAATGCGGCTACCGGCCATGGTCATGGCGGCATAGGAGTCCATATCGGCGGCCCGCATCATCGTCACCAGCATACCGGCGATGTCTTTGCAAACGCCGCTGCGCTGTTCGAAAATCATGGAACCGGGATGCAGCGTGTAACCTTCACCCTCGCCCATGGTCTGGCCGCTGTACCGGATGTTCTGCGCTACCCAGTGGACCAGTTCGAAGGCCTTTTCTTCCTCGGTGCCGCTGGTGACGCCGGCCTCGGCAAAAATCTCGTCGACTTTCGTCTTGATAGCCTCAGTTGGGTCGAACTGGTTCCTGTTGACGTCAAAGAACCACCGGCTCTTGGCTTCCCAGCTCTCGACGGTCGCTATGACTACCTTGGTGACGATATCGGATGCATCCGGCCGAGAGGGTTCGGGTTTCCATGCCTTCACATCTTCGGCCCACCAGGCATAAACCGTAGTGTCATTCGTATAGGTGGTGCTGCTG
This sequence comes from uncultured bacterium, assembly GCA_965602205.1. GTDB lineage: Bacteria > Zixibacteria > MSB-5A5 > GN15 > FEB-12 > DAOUUR01. The sequence continues at coordinate 17,138 of CBFCYQ010000018.1, forward strand.
TACATGGGCCCGTTGTATATCTGCGAATGGAGACGTTTATCGGCCGGAAGTCTCAGGACGTACTTCTTGTATATCATGGGAACGGTAGCTTCAAACCGGACGATGTCAAAGTACTGTCCCGGCATCGGCGGCACGAATCGCTCGTCGGGCGGCTCGCCCGCGCCCAGGAGGGCGTAGGAGAAACCTTTGCGGTATGTTACCGCCTCGATACCGTCACCCGGCCTGAGGCGAGGCAACTGCACCATCTTAAGGCTATCCGCCCAGTATATGCCGCGTTGCGGCGCCGGCACAGCGCGCACGCCCTCCATCGCAACGGGTATTCTGGCGCTGTCGCGAATGATGTTGACCTCTCGGAATTCTACATAGTTCGTCAGCGGTTCATATCCCTTGGAGAGTACCGATAGCTCCTTGCAGCCTTCTTCTGTGAGCACCTTGTACAGCACGTACTTGTCGGTAAAAGTCACGCCCAGGTCGTTGACCGTGTTCACCGTAGAGTCATAGACAACGACATAGGCCGCGCTGTCGAAATCCTTGGCCGTCCCGGCGTTTTTGATACGGTCGAACACTGTCGGCGGCGGCTTATCACCCGGTGGCAGCGGCCGATCCTGGTTCGTCTGTGCCGCCAGTGTCGCGGCGCTGACCATCACGGCGGTCATAAGGAACGCTAATCTCATTGGATTCTTTCTGGTTTATATATGCATGTATTCGTTTGCGTGTCTGACGCTGATAGTCGTTCGCCCCGGGAAGTCTGCCCTGGTGCCGTTGCTCTTTGGAGGCCTGATTATTAATGTAGTCAGCCGACCATCGGCGAGGCCGAGGCCTGCCGTACGCTTACCTGTCTTCCGGCAAATATAGAAAATTCACTTCGCCACCTCAACTGATTTGTTGCCTTTTCTTCATGACCGGAATCAAGCCGCTACATCCGGAATGAAAAGAGCCAGGTGAAATCCGCCGTGTCGAAATCAGAGAGCTGCCAGGTAAAGTGAATAGCCAGATTGATCGGTTTGAGGAATGGGGTCAGGTTGGTAATACCGAAGCCGGCCTCCGTATAGGCCTTCGGTGCGGTCATCAGCAGCGCTCGATCCAGGTCAACCGTCTGATTCTGGAGTTCACACCAGAGCGCGCCGCCGTGCAGGCATAGCCCGAATGGGATTTTCTCCAGAAAACCGATGCCGGTGCTGCGAAACATATACGGCCCGAGATCATGATCGACGTAGATGACGGCCATGCGGTTGCCCCCGAAGTTGTTCTCCTCGAACGTGTTGAAACCCCGCGGACAACTCACGTACGGCTGGGCATAGTCGGCGACGAACAACTTCTGCCGCGGCAGAATCCCGTCTGAGGCACCGGCTAGGCCGGACAGCGATGTTGTCCCCAGCCCCGTCATCCGCGTGCGAATCCCCACCAAAAGGTAGTAGCGGCGAAAATCAAAATCCGTGTCGACCAGGTCGGGTGAAGCGTATTCAATACCGGCCTCGGCCCGTACGTATTGCGGCGCATACCCGATGAGGTCGCGCCCTTTATCCTTGATCAGCTTGCGCGAATCGTACTCCAGGACGGCGGAAACCGACCGCATACGACCGTCGTCAACCGGCGGGTTCTCGCGGACCTCAACATTAGGTCGGAAGAAACTGTAATCCGTCTGTCTGGACTTCGAGGACTGGTCGAAATCATGGTAGCCCACCTTCAACCGCGTGTAATTGACAGGCTTTAGCGACACGGATGCCTCGAAACCCTTCTCGCGGTAAAAATCGAGCGGGTTGACTTTCCAGAACAGCGCGTCCATCGTAGGGTTATAACTCTTTTTCGTCAGCACCGTCGGGCATCGGGTAACCTCGTCCTTGACGGAAGCACCCACCCAGAGCTTTCGGCGCTCGGACAGGCGGTATCTGAGGCCGAATTCATATTGCCAGCTTTCATCCTCGAAAGCATATCCTGTCTTGAGCCGCAGCCGTGTGTTAGGCAGCCAGCGGTCGGCATTCAGCCCGGCTCCGAGATACGGTCCGTCGACTCGGTTGAAATGGAAAAGATCGTAGCTGCCTACCGTCAGGAAAAAAACCGCGGCCAGCATCCCGCGAAGCAGCCGCTTGTGAATCGGCTTCGGCGCATTGGATAGCGAATCCAGCCGCCGGTAACCGTACAGTTCGAGTTCTGTCAGCGGAATGGTCTGGCGCGCGAACCACGCCGCACTGTCGGCATCATCGGCTTCCATGGCCACCTCGAATTCATACTCATCGAAAGTGCCGTCGCGATGACCGTCGTCGATCCGGTAGCTGTAAATCGAGGCGACGAACTCCATCCGTATCTTCGACGGCAGCCCGGGAAACCGGAGATTGATATCCGCCGTCAACCCGATCTGTATCGGCATCCAGTACTTCCCCCGGATATGAGCCATCTGCTGGTAGTAGCGGGCCTGCCCGTCAAACGTGAACTTCACCCCCTTGGTGAACCCCACATCTACGTTGACGACATCGAACGTCGAATCGGCAATCTGGATCTCTCCGACGAAAAGCGGCTTGTATACATCTTTGGGCTCGACCTCGAGCACAAACACGGCGCGATTATCGATATAGAGCGTGTCCAGCAGGTAATAATTGTAGTGATCCATAGCGTCGCGCGCCGTCGGAGAAACGATGTCAACTCCGGCCAGGGCTACTCGGTCACGATTGAAATTCAGCAACTCCCCAACCCCTAAGAGCACGCTTTCCGGCGGAACGTTGGCTGTCTGGCGACGCGCGCTGATAATCTCCTTGTATTTGTCCGGCCGCTCCCAGTACGACGTCGACTGCGACTCGGCGATTACCCAGATGCTCTCCGAATCCGGCTTGTTGGCGTTCTGGATTACCAGCTTGCTGTAGGCGTCGAAGGAATAGTCATTGATCTGGCTCAGGATATCTTTCTTGCGGGCGATAGCCTCGGCTATTATCTGCTGGGCGGGATCGTACGCCCGTGTGAAGACTTTCTGCGCCCCCAGGTAGACCGCCGACGGTTTCAGGCGGATGTCATAAGCCAGAGAATTCGGGCTGACGGTTACGGGCACCGTCTGTGAATAGTACCCGACGTGGCTGATTTTCAATTCGTATTCGCCCGGAGCCAGCAGCAGACGGTAGCGGCCGTCGTTGTTGGCCGGTGTGGAAAGGTTCATCCCGGCCACCTGCACCGTCACCAGCGGAATGACCTCGCCGGTGGCATCATCATAGATGGTGCCTTCCACCACCAGCGGTTTCGTTGTCTCGGATTCTGACGCCGCGACCGGGCCACACGCCACGGCGAGTATCACCAGCAGAAGAAGTGTGATGGATGCTTGTCTCATTTGGTCCCTCGTGTGATAGTCTGAAGTCTATTTATACGCTGGCGAGCGGTGATTGTTTCTGGAGTATAATGCCTGGCGGCCCGAATGGCAAGCCCCTTGAAAAGCGATTGACTTATTGAAATAATATGGAGTATCTTGTCGCAGGCGGGAGAAAACAGCGTTTATGCGGTCATTGCTTATCAGGCAATGCACAGGCCAGCACGTAAGTACTTTCTTAAGGAGGACCAGTTATGGATGCGGTGCAGCGATTTATGCGGTATGTATTACCTGGCCTTGCAAGCACATTAGTCCTGGTACTCGCCCTCGTAGTAGCCGGACCGTATAGGCTGAGTGAAATATTCCACGCAATTAACGTTGGCACAGGTACAGGAACCGTGATCGCGGTCTTCCTAGGCTCGGGTGCACTGGGCTACCTATTGGCCAATATGTACCATGCCGTAACGTGGCGCTGGCCTTTCAAGTACCTCATTGCTTGGGACCACGTTGATGTAATTGAAAAACTTCAAGATCAGGGGACGCTATGTGTTGTAGACATCGATGGCGAAGAAATCAAGAGAGGGGACCTGAATAAAAGGGAAGCCTGGGCTATAATGACCAGATACAACTATGCTAAGGACCCTGAGTCATGGGATAAATACCGACAATTTATGCAACCACTCGTTGTTCATACGCACTCAATTGGC
>CBFCYQ010000019.1:0-21018 GCA_965602205.1 uncultured bacterium
GAACGATATTGAACCCGGCAATTGGGTGGCCTGGGTCCTGAGTCTGGACGGTTGTTTCTCCCGGGGTGCCACCCGTGACGATGCGGTCGAGGGTGTGCCGGATGCTGTCGCGGCTTATTTCCGCTGGCTGCAGCATCATGACCCCGGGTTTGTCCCGCCTGACGAGGCTATTGAATTCACCGTCGCCGAGGACATCCGCTCACAGGTTCTGCCGGACGGCTTTTTTGCCAATGCTTTCTTTGATGACGACAGGAAAGCTCTCACAGCCGACGATGTGGCACGCATCCGGCGGCTGCTGGGCTATACCCGCCGGGACCTCATGTCCGTCATCAGTCGGATATCACCGGAGCAGATGGACCGCCCCATCGAAGGCGAGGTCCGGGGCTGCCTGCGCGGAGTTATCAGGCACGTGGCCTCCGCCGAATGGTGGTATTGTGACCGGCTCGACCTGGCCTTTGACTGGGAGGATATGCCGTCCGATACTCTTTTGTCTCTTGAGAAAACGCGCGCCCACACGCTGTCCCTTCTGCCGAGGCTGGTCGGGTATGAACGGATCTCCGAAAAGAGAAGCGAGAAGTGGTCCGCGCGCAAGCTGGCCCGGCGCACTCTCTGGCACGAGATCGTACACACCCGTCAGATCGACCGCTACCTGCAGGCAATGACATAGCCGCAAAAAAAACGGCGGGAGTAACCTCCCGCCGTCATCGTGAATTTCTATCGGATTGTCAGCAGCCTACTTGTCGCCGCCCAGAATAATCGGCAAACTCCCGGCGTCATTGCCGACTATGACCACCTTGGTGTTGGGTGATTCGGCGATTTTAAGCGTCGCCTCGATCCCTTTCCATTTTAACAGCGAGGCCGTGATCCCAGCCGACACTATTTTCTGGAAATCCGCAATTCCCTGGGCCTCGATCCGTTTTCGCTCGGCCTCCAGCTTCTCTTTCTCAATGGTGAACATCATCTTTTCCGCTTCCTGCGCCGCGGTCAGCTTGAAATTGATCGCCTCCGATATCTTGGGCGGAATCTGGACGTCTCGCAGGACCACATTCTCGATAGAGATGAATTTGTCGGCCATGGCAGAGCGCAGGGTCTCGACCAGTTGCTGTGCGACGCCCTCGCGCTTGCTCGAATATATCTCTTCGGGCTTGTAATTACCCGCCACAGACCGCGCGATACCGCGCAAGGTCGGCGCCACCGACACATTGTAATAGTTGGGGCCGATGGTCACCTGGAGCGAATCAATATTCTGGACGATCGGCCGGTACATTATGGAAACCTCCAGCCGGATAGTCGCGCCGTCGGACGAAAGAACCGTCAACTGCTCCTTGTTCTCCTGAAGCTGGATTTTGTAAACGAACATGCTGTTCCACGGCAGATGCCAGACAAACCCTTCCTGATAGATGTTACCAAACTCGGTGCCGGCGCCGAACTTGGAATAAAACACACCGCGATGGCCGGACGGTATCTGGCTGCCACACCCCACCAGTCCCAGCGCCAGAACCGCTATGACCACCATGTGCAAAACATGAGACTTCCCAGACATAAAACCTCCTTGTTACTCTTAAGATTAAAGAGAAAGATCAGCATTTCTGCTTAAATATACCTCCCGCCGATGCACATATTCAACTAAAAAGCGGCCGGCCGCCACAAGTGGCCTTAACCGACTTTTACGCGATCACTGCGGAACTCGGTACGGGACACACCAGTTCGACTCTTGGACAACCATGGTGTCGGGGGGAATCCCATCAGGGATAAAAATCCGGCGAAATTCACGTAACATGACGATATTCCACAGCCTGGCGTTGGGGTCCGGCGGCCGTAGCGTGTCGAGGTAGGTGGCGCTGTCCGGTCGCGCCATCCGCTGCAGAGCAAAACCCGCATTCGACTCCCCGGAAAGAAGCTGATAAAAAGACCTGTTGGGAACGTCCGTGCCGCGAAAAACCAGAATGCTGTCACCGGTTATGTTCTCTATATCCGACAGTTTCACGTACTTGTGACTGCTGAAGCCCGCCACCGGCGTAATGATCCGGTCCGTCCCGCCCTGAGGATTGCTTACATACGTGGTATCGTAGGTCACGTACCGGAACACGTCGTAGTCCGTCCCGTCGCCGGGAAACGAAGCCGCACCGTCCTCTCTGAATACCGTCAGGTTCGCGGGATATTCCGGCGTGCCGCCGTTATACCCGGACAGCACCCAGCCGCTGTACGCCTGGGCATCGCTGCCCAGTTTCAAAAAGTAAGCGTAGCGTATCACCTTCACGGTGCGGCTCTCCTCGCTGGTGCTGTCGGCCGTCGTGCGAACAGTCCTGATGTAGAAATTATCCTCTATTTCAACCTCGGCGTCGCGAGTCACGTACGGCCCGAAGTCCTTGAGCTTCCGGGTGCCGGAAATGTCAAAATACGTGAGCCGCCGAACGGAATCGACCAGATCATGATACGTCGCCTCATCGTCGTAAGGAATGCTGTACAATTCCTCGGGGATAAGACCGGCTCTCCGGTAAAGGTCACGACCGCCTTCCGTTTCGGAAAGGTAGCGGCGAATCTCGTCTTCATCCACCACGAACGGGACATCTTCCTCCCCGCATGCTACAAGCAAGCACGCTACCGCTACCGCAACAAAGAGTGCGTAGCCCAGACTTCTCTGCATATGCACGAAATATCGCATGAAACGTAACCCTTACTTCTTCCTCTTTTTGGACTTTTGTAAATCTGCCTGCATCTGCTCTATTTCATCCCGCATAATCATCGCCGTTTCGAAATCTAGATTCTCCGCCGCTTTCTTCATAGCCCGCGTCATAAAGAGAATCTGGTCCTCAAGACTCATACGGCTGAAGCTGTCGGGTTTTTCAACGGTTTTTTCATCTATCGTCTTGCTGTCGGCGAACTTGGTGGAGCGCAGGATTTCCTCGCGCGTTTTAAAAATCGTCTGCGGGTCGACATTATGCTCCTGGTTGTAGGCCAACTGCTTCTCGCGACGCCGGCTCGTCTCCCGGATGGCTTTATCCATGGAGTTGGTAATCTTGTCGGCATAGAGAATAACCTCGCCGTTCTTGTTTCTGGCGGCCCGGCCGGCGGTCTGAATCAACGACCGCTCCGAGCGCAAAAAACCCTCCTTGTCGGCATCCAGAATCGCCACCAGGGACACCTCCGGCAGGTCCAGACCTTCGCGCAGCAGGTTTATCCCGACCAGCACGTCAAACTCGCCCAGCCGCAGATCGCGGATGATCTCCGTGCGGTCGATGGCGACAATCTCACTGTGCAAATAGCGCACCCGCACACCCACCTTTTTGAGATAATCCGTCAAGTCCTCCGCCATTCGCTTCGTAAGCGTCGTCACCAGCGTCCGTTCACTCCGGGCCGTCCGGAGTTTGACCTGCTCGATCAGGTCATCCACCTGTGTACCCAGCGGTTTGACGGTGAGAACCGGGTCGAGAAGCCCGGTCGGTCGGATAACCTGGTCCACCACCACTCCCTCGGATTTCTCCAACTCGTAATCGGCCGGTGTAGCCGATATGTAAATGGCCTGCTTCGTGAGATTCTCAAACTCCTTGAAGTACAGCGGCCGGTTGTCCAGCGCCGATGGCAGCCGAAATCCATGCGCGACCAGCGTTTCCTTGCGGTTGCGGTCACCGGCGTACATCGCCCCGATCTGCGGGACAGTCTGGTGCGACTCGTCAATGACGGTAATAAAATCATCGGGGAAGAAATCGATCAGGGTATAGGGCCGCTCACCCTCTTTGCGGCCGGTCAAATGCCGCGAGTAGTTCTCGATACCGGTACAATAACCGATCTCTTTGAGCATCTCCAGGTCATACTTCGTGCGGCTTTCCAGGCGCTGGGCTTCCAGCAACTTGTCAGACCCCCGAAACTCTTCCAGTCGCTCGGCCAGTTCTTTTTCGATTGACTTGACAGCCTGCTCCAATTGCGGCTTGGAAGTAATGAAATGCTTGGCCGGGTAGATCGCCACTTTACCACGTTCGGCGATAATCTCCCCCGTAAGCGGGTTCACCTGCGAGATCCGCTCTATCACATCGCCGAAAAACTCAATCCTGACGGCATCCTCATGGTAGGCCGGGATCAGTTCAACCGTGTCGCCGCGCACCCGGAAATTACCGCGACTGAAATCTATATCATTGCGCCGATAGTGTATGCTGATCAGGCGGCGGATGACCTCGTCTCGGTCGGCCTCCTCCCCCTGCTCGATGAAAATCAACTGCTTCTTGTACTCCTCGGGTGACCCGAGACCGTAAATGCAGGAAACGGACGCCACGATCACAACGTCCTTTCTTTCCAACAGCGAGGCCGTGGCCCTCAGCCGTAACCGGTCTATATCCTCGTTCATCGAGGTGTCTTTTTCAATGTACGTATCCGTCTGGGGCAGATAAGCTTCCGGCTGATAATAGTCATAGTAACTGATGAAAAACTCGACGGCGTTGTTCGGGAAAAAGGCCTTGAATTCCCCGTAGAGTTGAGCCGCCAGGGTCTTGTTGTGAGAGATGACCAGCACCGGCCGGTCACAGGCCGCGATTACATTGGCAATCGTGAAAGTCTTTCCCGAACCGGTCACGCCCAGCAAAGTCTGATGTCTCCGCCCCGACTGAATCCCCTCCACCAGTTCCGTGATAGCATGAGGCTGGTCACCTTTGGGTGTGAAACTGGAGTTTAGCTCAAACAACGGTTTCCTGCCCACCAACATGTTATTAACTCTGGCCGACATACTTGCATAATTAGAAACGGTTAACCTCCAAATATATCCATTCGCCGCTGGCGCGGCAATCATAAACCCCTGCAATAGCTGCATTGCCGAAAACAGTTAAACTGGAACTGCCGTCCGGCTGATCAGTTTAAGATGATGGCGAAGCGGGCGGATGTCCGGCCGCAAGATTTGCCTTGACTTGCAGTCTAAATTTGTTAGTATTTTAGGCTTAGCTTGAATCGGAAAAAATTATACAGTCTGGAGGATACATCGTAATGTATGCCGTATTTCAAATAGCCGGATTTCAGTACACGGCTGAAGAGGGCGCAACTCTGAAAATACCCCATCAAAAGGCGGAGGTCGGCACCAAGTTCGACATCAACGAAATCTTACTGATTCGAGACCAGGACCGAACCCTTACCGGTACACCCCTTATTGAAAAGGCCAAAATCGAAGCCGAAATACTCGGCCGCGGCCGGGCGGAAAAACAGGTTGTCTATAAGTACAAACGCCGCACCAAGTACCGCCGCACCCAGGGACATCGCCAGGACTACAGCGAGATTAGAGTTAATAAGATTATTGCGCCGAAGGGTTAAACATTATCTGTGACTGAGTTGAAACGTAGAGCATGGATAGCTCTTGTTTTGGCCTTGCTCCTGGTGTCGGCAACGGGATCAGTCCGGGCCCAGACAGGCTACACTGTCGTTGATATTGAGGTGGAAGGCGCCAAACGGGCGTCCACATCGCTGATACTGGGCGTCTCCTCCGTCTACAAGGGATCACCTCTCACGGCCACCGCCATCACGGAAACCATCACCCGCCTTTACGGGCTCGGCATCTTTTCCGACGTGCGCCTGGAAGCCGAAGAAGTCACCGGCGGGCTGAAAGTCTATATCGTCGTCGAGGAATTGCCCAAACTGGTCGGACTGGAATTCACCGGCAACAAGAAAATCAAGACCAAAGACCTCAAGGAAAAACTCAAACTGGGCGTCGGCGGTTACATCTCCCCTTACCTGATTGACACCAAAGCCCAGCAGATAAAACGGCTCTACGGCGAAAAAGGTTATTTCCGCGCTGCCGCCGAACATTCGGTTGAGTACAATGCCGACTCTTCCGAGGCCGTCCTCACCTACCACATAAAGGAAAAGTCCAAGGTAAAGGTCGAGAACGTGGTTCTCACCGGCAACGTCCGCGTCGAGGCGAATACGCTGGTCAAGAAAATGCGCAACCGCAAGCGGGGTTTCTTGAAATCGTCCGACTTCGCCCAGGATAAATACGAAGAAGACCTCGAGAAGGTCGTCGCCGAGTATCACAAACTCGGCTACATCGATGCCTACCTCATCTCCGATTCCACCTATATCGATACCACCCGTAATCGAATGACTGTCTATCTCGATGTCTACGAAGGTCCCCGCTATTATTTCGGCAACGTCCTGTTCAAGAATAACGAGGTCCTGGCGACCACCGACCTCGAGAATGCTCTGAAGTTCGAACCGGGGCAGGTTTTCAATTCCGAGGAGTACGACGAGTCCATCACCGAAATCTACACGTCCTACCAGGATATCGGCCACCTTTATATTCAGTTGTTGGATGAGCGCACCACCCGCTCCGACTCCATCATCGATATCTCTTACGATATCACGGAGGGGTTGCCCTCCCATATCAACCTCGTCAAGATCCTCGGTAACACCAAGACCAAGGAAAAAGTCATCCGGCGGGAAATCTCGGTCCTGCCCGAGCAGGTCTTTAACCGTTCGCTCTTGATTCGGTCGGTCCGTGACGTCATGGCCCTGAACTACTTCGCCCAGGTGCTGCCTAATCCCGTGCCGCTGCCCAGCGGCGACGTCGATATCGAATTCACCGTTGAGGAAAAACAAACCGGCCAGATATCGGCCGGAGCCGGCTACAACAGCCAGGATAAGCTGGTCGGAAACTTCGGCATGGGTATACCCAACTTCCGTGGCAACGGCCAGAGCCTGTCATTCAACACCGATTTCGGCAGTCGCCGCAACTCGCTGTCGATTTCCTTTACCGAACCATGGATGTTCGGGCGCCCGACCCTGTTCGGGGCCGACCTTTATACGTTAAACCGGCGCTGGTATCAAGATTACACGGAGGGTCGCCAGGGCGGCTCAATGCGCGTGGGGCGCCGCCTCCGCTGGCCCGACAATTATTTCCGCGTCTATGCCTCCTACCGACTCGAGCGCGACCGCTACCACGATTTCGATGACGATTTCATCGACAATAATTCATACAAATCCACCTATTATTTGCGCAATAACGACGGCACCGTATCCTTCCTTAAGCGTGACATCTACGGTCCTTACCCTGGCTCTGTTATCCAGTACCGCGACCAGTGGCTTACAGCCTCCCGCCTGGCCCTCACCGTCACGCGCGACTCGCGTAACCTGCCGGAGTTCGCCACCGCCGGGTCTGTTTTCACTTATCGTTTCGAAACCACCGGCGGCCCTCTCGGAGGGTTCTGGAATTATCAGAAACATACGATCTCTTTCTCCAAGTTCATCCCCCTCATCTGGAAGATCGCCCTGGCGGCCAAGGTCCAGTACGGCGTGGTGGCCTCACCTGGCGGCGACGACCGTATTTTCGTCAGTGATCGTTTCACGCCCGGGGGTACCGCCTACGACGGGGTTGTGCGGGGATACGATGACGGCATCCTGACCCCGGACTCCATTGTCACCCAATCGGACACCAATTACTTTTATTTGGATACTTCCGGCGTTGTCGTTGGAGAGGATCCGCCGGATGAAACCAGTTTTAACACTTTCAGAACCCGCGTGCGGGGCAAGTACATGCTGGTGACCAACTGGGAACTGCAACTGCCGGTAGTATCCCAGCAGATTTACGCCCTGCTCTTTTTTGACGCCGGTAACTCCTGGCTGAACCGAAAGGATATTAAACCGTTCACCGGCCTTTATCGAGGGGTCGGCTTCGGCTTTAGAATCGCTGTCCCCGGCATCGGAACCATCGGCTTCGATTTCGCCTACCCGCTGGACGATTTCCGGGATGAAGAAAAGAAGTGGCATCCCCACTTCCAATTTGGAACGACATTCAGATAGAGATAACCTAAACACGGGATAAAACTATGCCTAAAGTGAGAAACCTGCTGATTGCTTTGGCCGCCATCAGCCTCCTGATCCCGATTCTGCCCGAACTGGTCAGCGCCCAGGGAATGAAGCTCGGGTTTGTCAGAGATGAGCGGATTAAAGACGAATACAAAGCCTGGAGCAAGGCTCAGGAACAATGGGACCTGGAATCCAAAGCCTGGGAAGACGAGGCCCTGTCCAAACAGACCGAACTCCAGGAAATGGTTGACGAATACGAAAAGCAGAAGCTGATCCTCTCCGAAGACAAAAAGCGTGAGAGGGAGGCCGCCATCCGCGCCAAGGAAGAAGCCCTGGATGCTTTCACGCGCCAGGTCTACGGTCCCGGCGGCACGGCCGAGCGAAAGCACGCCGAGTTGCTGCAGCCTCTTCTGGAGCGAATCACCAAGGCCATTGAAGGCGTGGCCATCGAAGGCGACTACGATGTGATCTTTACCCTGCAGAGCGGCCTGGGCTATATCAAAGAGGACTACGACGTCACCGACAAGGTGCTGAAGTATCTTGAAGATCACGAGGAATAAGAAGAACTTAAGTCTTGCCCGGTTAGCCGAGGCAGTCGGCGCCGAGCTGGACGGCGACGGCACCGTAATCATAACCGGCGCCGCCCCCATTGAATCGGCCGGAGCCGGCCATATCAGCTTCGTCGCCAACGAACGCTATCTCAAATATCTCGAGACTACCGGGGCTTCCGCGCTGATCCTCAAAAAAGACGTTCCCTGTCGGCGCGTCCCGGTCCTGCGGCACGCCGACCCCTACCTCACATTCGCCCGCGTCGTCGATCTGCTCTACCCTGACGCTTCTCTGGTCGAACCCGGCGTGCACCCGCAGGCCTGCGTCGAAGACGGTGTCAGCCTCGATCCCTCGGCGGCCGTCGGACCTTTCTGCCACATCCGCTCCGGCACCACCATCGGAAAAAACTGTCAACTGGTATCCGGCGTCTATGTCGGAAGCGACTGCTCCATCGGTGACAATTGCATCTTCTACCCCGGCGTGCAGATTATGCACGGTAGCCGGATTGGCAGCAATGTCATCCTTCACTCTTCGGCCGTGATCGGCTCCGATGGTTTCGGTTTTGCCGAGTCCGCAGCCGGGCCGAAGAAAATCAAGCAGGTCGGCTGGGTCGAGATAGAAGATGACGTTGAGATCGGTTCCAACACGTCGGTCGACCGTGGCGCCCTGGGTCCCACTCGCATCGGCCGGGGCACCAAAATCGACAACCTGGTACAGATAGCCCATAACGTCGAAATCGGTCAGAACTGTATTATCGTCGGCCAGGTAGGTATTTCGGGCTCGACCAAAATCGGCAATGGCGTGATTCTGGCGGGACAGGTTGGCCTCATCGGCCACATCGAGATCGGCGATGGTGTTCGCGTGGCGGCCCAGTCGGGCGTGTCCAAATCCGTGCCGGCCGGAAAGACCATGTTCGGCTGCCCGGCGCGTGATATCATGGAAACCAAGCGCATCGAGGCCGCTCTCAAGAGACTGCCCGAATTGCTCAGACGCGTGAAGAAACTCGAAAGCAGTCTCGGCAAATAACAGCCCCGCGCCCCGGCCGCCCAAGTCCTGTCTATCCGGTAATAAGCTTCTCCTCTATCTGCGCAATTTTACTCCAGTTGTCTTGCATCTCATCGACACCCCGCAGGACGGCGTCGACGTCCTTCCGGCAGGCCGCCAGGCGTACGGATTCCAGTATCTCCCACTGCCGCCGATTCACCATTTTCCAATCCGCAATTCCATCACCCAGCGACCGGACGGTCTTGTTCAACTCGCCTATCAGTCCTCTCAACTGCGGGCTGGCCAGATTCAAGTGAACGCTCGAGCTAAGATCGCCCGCCGCCATCTTGCGCAGGCGACTCTGAACCAGGCCGGCCGAGCCCAGCCCCCTCACCAACGGCAGTATGGTTATTACCCCTATCGCCGTGATAGCCGCCACTACGGCCGATAACATGTACGGCAATAAGGTGGACGCCATTAGCTCCAGAAAGCCCTGAACACTCTGGGCGGCTGCGGTCGACGCATATTGGTTGAAGTACGTAATGATAGCAGCGGAAATGACCAGGGCCGCCCCAATCATGACCGCAAGGCGACCGTAAAACCAGCCCAACCGCCACTGGTAGGCAGTGTCTCGTCTATCGTGGGACCGAATCGGCATAATATGACTCCTGTATGAAATGCCCCTTTTTTGAGTTCATCTACATATATGCCTCGGTAGCGCGAGCGTCGCTTGTTAGTCTGATATCCGACATTTGCTGCCCTCTTGCTGAGCAGTAAAAAGCCCCCGTTATTCAACAACTTAACGGGGGCTTGCTGCTCGCCGTGAAAATCTTGCTCAGAAGGGCAGGTCGTCGTCGTCACCGGCCTTGCCGGCCGGCGGCTGAGCATCGGCCGTCGGCGGAACCTCTGAGGTTGCCGCCTCGGGGGCAGCGGCATCCCCGCCGGTCTCGGCCCGCGAACCCACAAACGAGAAATTCTGCACGACTACTTCAGAAATATACCGCTTGTTACCTTCCTTGTCGTCATAGCTGCGGTTGGAAATGCGTCCCTCCAGATAGACTTCCCGACCCTTGGAAAGATACTCCTTGATAACCTCTGCCTGGCGGCCCCACGCAACGATATTATGCCAGGTCGTGGTTTCGTTTTTCTGACCATCCTGACCCGTCCAGCGCTCCGTCGTGGCCAGCGTAAAACCTGTGACGGCCTTGCCGCTCGGTGTATAGCGCAGTTCCGGGTCTTTCCCCAGTCTCCCCAGTAAAATCGCCTTGTTTACACTCATAGCTCCCTTTCGTGATAATGGATTCTCTTTGCCAATATAATCGATACCGTCACCCACTGTCAAGAGCCGTCAGAATATTTTGCTTGAATGCCGACCGTCTACCGTATATCGTTGTAAAAACAGCCTGGGAGGAAGATGGATAACAGCTTTAACACTGCCGGGGCCATTACAACGATTAAGCGGTTCATAAAAGGCAAGATGCTCCGATCAGGCCTGGAGGGTTACGTCGTGGGCCTTTCCGGGGGCATCGACTCCGCCGTGGCCGCCTCACTGGCGGTTCAGGCCGTAGGTAAGGAAAAGCTCCTGGCGGTTTTGATGCCATACCGGACCTCGTCGCCGGGCTCGGTCAGCGATGCTCTGGAACTGGTCGAAAAACTGGGCATCGACCACCGGCAAATAGACATCACGCCCATGATCGATGCCTACTTCTCCGAAATCAATCACCGGAATCGAGTCCGGGCCGGAAACAAGATGGCCCGTGAACGCATGTCGATTCTGTTCGACATCGCCCATGAAATGGACCGGCTCGTACTGGGCACCGGAAACCGGACCGAAATCTGCCTCGGGTACACGACCTGGTACGGTGATTCGGCCTGTTCCGTCAACCCGATCGGAGAACTATATAAGACCGAGGTGCGGGCGCTGGCTGCCGAACTGGGCGTACCCGGGTCTATCGTCGATAAAATCCCGTCGGCCGACCTCTGGGAGGATCAGTCCGACGAGGGCGAGATTGGCCTCGCGTACGAGACTATCGACGCCCTTCTCGAACGCATTGTCGATGGAAGTGCTCGCTCCATGTCCGCCCTGGAGAAGGAGGGATTCTCGGCTACCGATATGAGTCGCGTGGTTTCCCTGATGAACAGGTACTCTTTCAAACGCCGGCTGCCTGATATGGCCCCCCTGGGGAAACTTCCGATACCCGATGAAATCCAGTTCGAGGAGTAGTTTTCGCCGATGGCTGATACCAATGGAAAGCTGTATCTCGTCCCCACGCCCATTGGGAATCTGGGCGACCTGACATCCCGGGCGCTGGAGACGTTGCGCCAGGTGGCCGTCGTAGCCTGTGAAGACACCCGTCACTCCGGCTCTCTCCTGGCCAAACTGGGTCTGAAGAAAAAGCTGGTTTCATATCACGATTTCAACGAGTCCCGCCGGGCAAGACAACTCCTCGCGGCTCTGAAGGCCGGGGAATCCATCGCCGTGGTGACCGACGCTGGTTCGCCGGGCGTGTCCGATCCGGCCTATCGCGTTGTCCGGGTGGCTATTGAAAACAATATCGAGGTGGTGCCCCTGCCCGGACCCTGCGCTATCATCCCGGCTCTGACAGCTTCCGGGCTGCCCACCGACCGCTTTTTCTTCGAAGGATTCCTGCCTCACAAGTCAGCGGCCAGAAAAAAAAGACTTGAAAAGCTTGGCGGTTTCGAACACACTATGGTCTTCTATGAATCACCGCACCGCATCGCAAAAACACTGCAGGATATGCTGGAGATATTCGGTGACCGAAGAGCCTGTCTCGCCAGGGAAATCAGCAAGAAATTCGAACAGTTTGTCCGGGGCTCAATCGCCGAAATCCTGGACACCATCGCATCCCGGGCGGTCAAGGGAGAAATTGTCCTGATTATTGAAGGCGCCGCTTCGCGCGGGGAGAAAGATTGACCGAAAAGAAATCCGCATCACCGACCGTATACCCGTTCGACCGGCTGTTCATCGGTTACAGCCTGCTGATGCTTTTGCTCATCATCGCTTTCGGACGGCCGCTGGTTCTCTACCTGGACGAAATAGGCTTTTATGCCGCCATGGTGGCCCTGGCCCTGGTTATCATTCGCTATATTGACGAACGTCAGAATCGACTGGCGGCCCTTGTCCGCCTGGTCTATCCGGCCCTTCTGTTTACTTTCTTCTACCGTGCCACCGGAAGCACGGTGTTGATGTTCTTCGACCACTTCTTCGACCCCCAACTGACGGCCTTCGAAAGATATCTTTTAGGAGTCAATCCTTCCCTGTACATCGACCGCCATTTCACGCACCTCGTCTGGCTGAACGAGATTTTCTCCTTCGGCTATTTCAGCTACTATTTCATGATTCCCGGGTTTCTTTTGCTGGCCTTTCTCAAACGCCACGACCGGATCATTAAAAGCAGTATGACTGCCATTTGTGCCACCTTCTACTTCTCGTACCTGGTCTTCAGCCTGTTCCCGGTTGAAAGCCCCCGCTGGTTCTTTGCCGGACGGTATGTGAACGACCTTTTCGGCTCGGTGTTTCGACCCATGGTCCAGTTTGTAGTCGAAGTCGGCGGTCTTCGCGGCGGAGGCATGCCCTCGTCTCATGTCGCGGTGGCCCTGGTCATCATGATCTACTGTTTGAAATACTACCGGCGGCTGGGCCTGGTTCTGGTCCCGGTCAACCTGTTACTGGCCTTGGGCACCGTGTGGGGGCGCTTTCATTACGTTTCCGACGTCGCCGCCGGCATCCTCGTTGGCATCGTCTCGGTCATTATCGTCTGGAAATTTTATGATCGTCCGGAACAAAAATCCGGCGACCGGGCAATCACAAGAAAATTGAAGGTAGAACATGCACCCTGAATTATTTCATATCGGACCGATTCCCATTAGAAGTTACGGCTTGATGCTGGCCCTGTCTTTTTTCCTGGGCCTGGTTTATGTTTATCGCATCACCCGGCGCGACAAGAAACCCTTTGAGCCGTTCCTCGCCATCGCCTACATTATGATTATTGGCGGCATCGTCGGTGCCCGGCTGTCCTACGTCTTCTTTCACCTCGGCGAGTTCGCCGGCCACTGGACGCGGATTTTTAATCCCTTCGACTCCAATCAATTCGGCATCGCCGGCCTCAACCTGTATGGAGGCGTGATACTGGCGGTCGTCGGCAGCTTTCTTTACTGCCGGTTTAAAAAGCTGTCGGTGCTGGATACCTTCGACTACTTCGCCCCGACCCTCGGTATCGGGCTTGCCTTCACGCGCATTGGCTGCTTCTTGAACGGTTGCTGCTTTGGCACCGAGTGCCACCTGCCCTGGGCGGTCACGTTCCCCCCCGGTTCCATCCCCTACTACCAGTTCGGCGACACACCCTTGCACCCGGCACAGCTATACAGCTCGCTTTACGGCGTTATTCTCTTCGTCACCCTGCATTTCTGGCTGAAGAAAAAACGGTTCCCCGGTCAAATGGTAGCTGTCCTTTTCATGGCCGAGGCTGTCTTCCGGTATGCCATTGAATATGTGCGCTATTACGAGGACGCTATGTACTTCTCGTTTTTTGGCTTAGAACCCACCTTTAACCAGCTCATTTCCGTGTCCCTCTTTCTTCTTGGATTGATAATCTACATTTTCAAACCGACTGGACAAAAAAACACCGCCTGACCAGTCGTCCTCCCTTCTGCACACTAATAGATTGCCACCATGGAGGTTAGAGGAGCCCATGACCTCTCGTGGAGCTTTCCGCATGGACTATTTGGATAAAAACGGTAGTTTTAGTGGTAATTGTTTTTTATTGACTACCGAAATAACCAACATGACTTTGCTGTGACAAGTCGGTAACTTTTATTAGGGGCTAAAAATGATACTAATAAAAATCGTCCGGGGGAGCCTGGCTTTGTGCGCCACCGCAATTGTGGTGGTTATCGTTTCCCCTCTTGTCTCCTTCTCCAATGATAACGCTGTCGACGACGAAACCTGCCTGGGATGTCACGACGGCTATGATCAGTCGCTGCTGCATTCACCGCACCGTCTGAGTTCCCAGGTCGCCACACCGTCGGTAGCGGTGAGTTGCACCAGTTGCCATCAGGGCGGAGCCGAGCATGCCGAGGACCCGGCCGCAGATAACATCACTAATCCGGCGGACCTGACGGGCAAGGCGGCTCGTGACGCCTGCCAGTCGTGCCACACAGCGCACGTTGAGATGGACAACTACGGTTTCGATCCGCACACCGATCTGCAACTCAACTGCAGCAACTGCCATACGGTGCACAACAGCGGCGAAGCATCGCCGCGCAAAGACCAGGCCGCGTTTTGCATCAAGTGTCACACCGAGACAAAAACCGGGTTTGCGGACCGGTCAAGCCACCCCCTGCTGTCAGGGAATGTAACTTGCCTGAGTTGTCACCGCTTCAGCAAGAGGATTGACGACGATGGGGCGTACGACCTTGACCGTATCTGCCACGACTGTCATCCCGAGCAGGCCGGACCGTTTCCTTACGAGCATGCGGCCGCAAATGCCTACTCGGTCGAGGGCGGAAGCTGTATGGAGTGCCACCGGCCGCATGGCAGCCCCAACGACCGTCTGCTTAACCAGCCGACCAACCAGCTCTGCCGGCAGTGCCACATGGTGCCTCGGCACCGCATTGCTCACGGCGGCATTTATGCCGGTTACGACTGCCGTAGCTGTCACGTTGACATTCACGGATCATATGTCACTCACAACCTTCTGGACCCGGACCTGCCGACACGGTTCGGTCCCAACTGTTACCAGGGCGGCTGTCACAGCCTGAACCAATAGCGAGGTCGATTATGAATTATTCCAGAATTTTAGTCTATGGCCTTATGGTCGGTGCCATCCTCCTGGTGATAACGGGCACAGCCTTGGCCGGCGAAGGCTTCGGCCGTGTCAAGCTCGGTTACGTGGGAACCGACGAGGAGGGCAACCTCGGTGTCAACCAGCAAACCTTCAACACCTATGAGGGTTTCGCCGTCTCACTGGAGGATTTCAGGTATACCGACGACCACGGTTTCGGCTTTGCCGCCGACCTGAAAAATCTGTCCTTGAACAATCGCAGTTTATATCTTTCCTCTTTCAAGCCCGGATTGTTCAATCTCTCCTTTAACCATCACCAGTACCGGCGCACTTACGATTTTGACGGCCGGCAATTCACGCGGCGGCGGTCGACCGGAGGTCAGGTGAGCCTTCAACCGATCAAAAAACTAAAGTTTTTCGGCGGTTTTACCAGCACCCAGAAGCGCGGGCAACGGCAAACCGCCCTGTCCCCTGTGGCCGACACCATCTTCGATGCCAGCGACTACGAGACGCACGCTTTCAACGCCGGCGCCCAGGCCATCCACAAGTACGGCAGCGCTCGCGTTGAGTACAGGGGCTTTCTTTTCTATAACGATCTCAACACCGACCGGGACCGCAAAGCCAACAGCATCAGGGCTAGCCTCTTCGCCCGTATTCCCGACCACGAGTGGATTACCCTCTCAGGCGGCTACTACCATCGCACCGACCAGGAATATGAATCCGCCATGAAACTGAAAACCGGTCAGTTCTGGGCAGGCACCAAGCTTTACCTCCGGCGTGCTATCACTTTCGACTACCGCCTGGCCGTGGCCGGCACCGAGCACACTGGTCAGAACCGCACAACCGACCATGTCACCCATACCGTCGGCCTCGGTAAAGCCTGGCCCGGCCACGCCGGCGTGCGAGTCGGCTACGAACGGCGTACGGCCGACGATACCGACAGCCGCACCGCGTCCAACGGCTTTCTGTTCAATGGTTGGTACAACTGGAACAACCGGCTGCACCTCAGGGCCCGCATGGCTGTCCGTGACATGTCCGTTGAAGAAGGCCGGACATTGACGGGCGACGAGGACCTGACGGGCCACCGCATAAGTGTCACGTACAAACTTAACGAGTGGGCTGACCTCTCCGGACAATGGCTGGGGCGCACTCGGGAAAACAAGGACATCGGCAGCGAAGTCGACTACGATGCCCTTTCGTCGGAAGTGCTTCTGCAAAAGGATGGTTATGGCCGTCTCCAGGCCGCCTATTCTTACTACCTCGGTGAATACGAAAATTCCACCGCCGCCTTCGAGTTCGTCGACCATGTTGTCAGCGCCACCGTTTATCCCGAAACCTACCGCGGCCTTGAAGCCGGCATCGGCGGCACTTACTATCGAAGTCAGCAGGACAAGGACATTGAGAAAGTGAACCTGTCCCTGGAAGCCACGTATGAATTCATGTCCGGTCACTTTCTTCAAGTGCGGTACAACTTATTCACCCTGGACGATTTCAATTTCGTGAACGACTACTATACGGCCAATATCGTGGAAGTTAATCTTATCAAGGATCTCAAATTATAAAAGGGAGTTGCTATGAAGATTGTAACACTGATAACCTTTTTGTTCGCGGCGGCCCTGATCGTCATTGCCGGCTGCGAAAGAAAGGTCACGGAAACGGTCGTCGTTGAAGAGCAGAGCAACTGCTTCGCTTGCCACAGCGACCAGGAATTCGCCCTCGTCGCCGCCGATGTCCAGTGGGCGACCTCCAGGCACGCGACCGGGGGTACGTTTGAGCGCAACAGTTCACGTTGCTCAAATTGCCACACCAATGAGGGATTCGTTGCCTATATCGCTACCGGTTCCCCCGGCAGCCCCATCAACCCCTCGCCGATCGGTTGCTTCACCTGCCACGCCCCTCACACCAAGGGTGATCTGTCACTGCGCGTCTCAACGCCGGTAACTTTCGAACGCGGCGGCACCTTTGACCGCGGGTCCGCCAATCTGTGCGCTAACTGCCATCAGGCCCGCACCCCCAATCCGGAGATCACCGGCGCCACCGTGGCCATGGAGCAGCGCTGGGGTCCCCATCACGCCGGACAGGCCAACGTGCTCCTCGGCATGGGGGCTTATACTTTCGGGACTGAGTACGAATCGGGGGCACATTCCAACGTGCCGAACGGATGCATAACCTGCCACATGGCCGCACCCTACGGCAACCAGGCCGGCGGACACACCTTCGCTCTGACATATCTATACCATGATGAAGAGACCGACCTGGTAGCTGGCTGTCAGACGGAAGGTTGTCATTCCTCCGTTGAAGACATGGACTTCAGCTACGATGGCGTACAGTCCGACGTCCAGGACTTGCTCGATGACCTCAAAGCCGATCTCATCTCGGCCAATCTGCTCGTGCTGTATGACGGTGAGTACTACCCGGTCGAAGCCACTGTCTCCGCTGATGAGGCCAAGGCCGTCTATAATTATCTGCTCATGGAAGAAGAAGGTTCCCTGGGTCTGCACAACCCCGATTATGTAATCGATGTACTCAACGCCTCGATTGCCGCCATAGGCGCGGGCGCCGCGGCTGCCGACGGCGGGCCGATTGCCGCTCACTGAGCAGCCTTGACTGCAACCATTAAGAGCCTCCTTTAGCACAGGGGGCTTTTTTAATGCCCGATTTACGAAGTGCTCAGGCTGACTCCAGCAACGACACCAGGGCCATCGCAATACCGCTCTCCCAGTCGATAAGAGTTCCGTAACAATCGAAACTAATCACATCGAAATCACCGAAGTCAATCACCGTCAGATTCCTTCAGTTGGGATTTTCAAGCCATCGATCCCGCATTTAAACGAAAGCCCGGTGAGGCTTCAAGTTTAGAATTCGGTCGGAGAGGGGCTCCTCCCCGCCATGCTAAAGACTTCACTTCTCAGGTCGATAAAGCTATTAGAGGAAAAGCACTTAGCCGTATTGGTGCCGTACCGTTAAGAACTACCGGAAGGAAATTATAGATGCGTTGGAAAGACCTCAGGATTGCCAGAAAGCTTTACATTGGGTTTGGCATTGTCCTGGCTTTGACCCTGGCTGTCGGATTTGTCGGCTGGGACGGTGTGAGCGAGGTGTCGCAGGCGGTCGAGAACGCCGCCGATGCCAACCAGTTGGTAATATGGGTGAAGGAAGCCGGGGCCGCCCAGGTAGCCTTTCTGGATACCCAGGACAGAAAGCACTATGATGCTGTCGTCGTTACCACCAACAGAATGTTCGACCGGCTCGATGAGACGCAGGCACGGTTCAGCGACCGGGACGACATCGCTCTCGCGACCGACGCCCGGAACAAAACTCAGGCTTACCGGAAAATATGGGATGAGTGGGTCGATGACACTGAAGACGCCTCGGCCGCTATGAACGAAATCATGGCCGATGCCAACGCCGCCCACGAGCAGTTCCAGGCGCTGGTCGGAAGCCAGGACCGCGAACTGGCGGCAGCCGTTGCCGCCGATGTCCCTCATTACCAGCTTGCCGAGATGCTCCGAAAGAGCCAGGCTTCCAACCAGATGTATAACCTGTTCCTCCAATCAAAAATCGTCTACCGTAACTACAAACTGTCCGGCGACAGCACTTATGCCGAAAAATATATCACGATTTTTGACAAGATCATCGACCTTTGCATGATTACCTCGGCCACCATCAAGAACGAACAAAACGTCCAGCAGCTAGATTCTATTGTTGCCGCCGCCGAGGGTATCGGCGACTCCTTCATGACTTTTCGTTCCAAGTACGACAAGTCGGCCCGGACGGCCGCGCGCCTGGCCTCCGTCGCCGATGACCTGGTTGCCGCTCTGGACGAGATGAGGCAGCATCAGGTGGAGAAGATGGATGCCGCCGAAACGTATGCCACCGCCATGACCATCGGCTTTCTGGTCGGGGCAATCCTCATTGGCGCCTTCATCGCGTTTGTCATCGCGCGCGGCATATCGACTCCGCTGGCCCGGATGGCCTATGTCGCCGAGAAAATCTCGACCGGTGACATCCAGCACGATATCAACACCAGGCGCGGTGACGAAGTCGGTGTTCTGGCCGACGCTTTCAGGGGCATGATAAGCTACATGCGCGGGCTGGCCGACGCCGCCGCCAGGATTGCCGCCAATGATCTCACCGTTGACATCGAAACCCGTTCCGATTTCGACGTCCTCGGCAACTCCTTCAAGACCATGACCGCCAACCTGATCGCCATGATCCGCAGGCTGAAGGAGAATGCCGGGCATCTCGTCTCGGCCGCCAATGAAATCTCGTCGGCCTCGGAACAGATGTTCCGCGGCGCCCAGGACCAGGCCGGCCAGGTCGGACGCGTCTCCGGGGCCATCGAGGAAATGACGGCCACCATTGTTCAGTCTTCCCGCAACGCCGCCGAGGCCACCGACGCCTCCAAAAACGCCTCGGCCACCGCCGGCGAGGGCGGCAGCATTGTCGCCGATACCATTCACGGCATGCAGAAGATCGCGACGGTGGTCCGCGAATCGTCCGGATCCATTACCCGCCTGGCCAAATCCGCCGCCCAGATCGGTGAGATTATACGCGTTATCGATGACATCGCCGACCAGACAAACCTGCTGGCCCTTAACGCGGCTATCGAAGCCGCCCG
This sequence comes from uncultured bacterium, assembly GCA_965602205.1. Taxonomy (GTDB): domain Bacteria; phylum Zixibacteria; class MSB-5A5; order GN15; family FEB-12; genus DAOUUR01. The sequence goes on from CBFCYQ010000019.1 coordinate 19,738, forward strand.
GGCCGGGGAACAGGGCCGCGGCTTTGCCGTCGTCGCCGATGAAGTCAGGAAATTAGCCGAGAGAACCGGCAAGGCTACCGGCGAAATCGCCGAGATGATCGAGGGCATCCAGACCGATACCGACAATGCCGTCCAGTCGATGGAAGCCGGCATCGATGAAGTCAATCGCGGCCGCGACCTCGCCGACAAGGCCGGCGACAGCCTCAATGATATCGTCAGCATGACCCAGCGCGTCATGGACATGATTCAGCAGATAGCCACCGCTTCCGAAGAACAGTCCACCGCCGCCGAGGAAATATCTCAGAACGTGGAACACATATCCTCGGTGACCAAGGAGACCGCTACCGGTGCGGAGCAGTCGGCGGCCGCCGCCGAACAGTTGAACCGCCAGGCCGAGGCCCTTCAGAGCATGGTCACGCTCTTCCGGCTCAATTACGGCGATCAGCCCGCCGAAAAGCCGGAGTCAGTCGCCTCGAAATAAACAGGAGCTATTCTCGCCAGCCGTTCGTGCTTAGCCGTTCTCCTTGAGGGGGTCGACCATACTTATCAGCGACTGACCGGACCGCGGCGACGGCGGATTGGCCGCCGTGCACACCGTCAGGGAACGCGATTCCGTTATTACGAAAAGGGGCAGGGCCGACTCACCGTACATCTGCTTGAATTTCTCAAAAGTAAATTCGTCCGTGATGCTGTTCTTTTTCACCACGGCGCCCCTGCGGAAGCGGTCGTCGAGATAGTCCCAGGTCGCCGTCTTGCCGAAGAGAAATCTGCCATGAAGGTGCTTGGGCATAGCCGCCTGCTGACTGCTCGAGCCGGAACGGGTCGGAGGGAGTTGATAGACCTCGGAACTGCCAAAAATGTCCACGAAATGAAGCGCCGCCAGCGAATTCACCTCGTCGTTCGGCGTCAGCGACAGCAGGCGTCCAATGCCGTCCAGTTGAAGATTAGCCAGGAGCTCTTCCGAAAGGATATTCCCGCACTGCGACTTCAGGCCGGCGTTACGTGCCTCTGTCACGTTCTCCCAGTTGGTATCGACCAGGGACACCGTAAACCCTTCGTTCTGGAGGATCTTGCCGATTGATCTTGCCCAGGGATGCGCCCCGGCCACCAGCACGCCCTGCGGGTCGGGCTGCGACACTTTCAGCCACCGCGCCACCCGTGAGGCCGTCAATCCATAGACCGCCACCGTGCCGATAATAACCTGAAACGTCAGCGGAATCAGGGTTCCGCTTTCGATAAGCCCGGCCTCACTGAGCCGGATGGCGAACACCGACACCACCG
>CBFCYQ010000020.1:0-20967 GCA_965602205.1 uncultured bacterium
CGGCCATTATCCATATGCTCAGTCTCGATTCACTCACCGGCTAACCTGCCTCTTTTGGTGCAGAAGAACTTCACCCGGCTCGGGGCCGCACTTACGGCCGCCGAGGAAATTTGGAGAAGTCCGGCCGGCGCTTTTCGACATAGGCGTTGCGGCCTTCCTGCCCTTCCTCGCTCATGTAAAACAACATGGTGGCGTTGCCGGCCAACTCCTGTAGTCCCGCCTGACCATCACAGTCGGCATTCAGCGCCGCCTTGAGACACCTGATGGCGATAGGCGAATTGGCCAGTATCTCCCGGCACCACTGCACTGTCTCATCTTCAAGCTTTTCCAATGGTACCACCGTGTTCACAAGGCCCATCTGCAGCGCCTGGCGGGCGTCGTACTTCCGGCACAGGAACCAAATCTCCCGCGCCTTCTTCTGGCCGACGATGCGCGCCATGTAGCTGGCCCCGTAGCCGCCGTCGAAAGATCCGACTTTCGGCCCGGTTTGCCCAAAGACAGCATTATCGGCTGCGATAGTCAGGTCACACAGCAGGTGCAGCACATGACCGCCACCGATGGCATAGCCGGCCACCATGGCGATAATCGGTTTCGGACAGGTGCGCATCTGTCTTTGGAAATCCAGCACGTTCAGCCGGTGCACACCGGAGGCATCCTTGTAGCCGGCTTCACCCCGAATACGCTGGTCGCCGCCCGAACAAAAAGCCTTCTCGCCCTCGCCGGTCAAAATAATCACCCCGATTTCGGGATCCTCGCGCGCGTCGGCGAGAGCCTCGGACATCTCAAAGACCGTCAGCGGCCTGAAGGCATTTCGGACTTCCGGACGGTTAATGGTGATCCGGGCAATACCCTCGGCTTTGCCGTATTTGATATCGGTGTACTTCCCGGCTTCCTTCCAGTCTGTTATGGCCATAGTTTACCTCATGCTTGCCCGTGGCGTTTAGAGGAACATTCTAATCAGTTTTATATATTCATCCGTTTTCTCAAAATGCACGTTGTGGCCGGCACCGTTGACGATGCTGAGAGTCGCCGAGGGCAGCCGGGCCGCCATCGCTTGCGCCACCTGTATGAATTTACTATCCTTCTCGCCCGCAATCAAGAGAAGCGGCCGCTGAATCCGGTCCAACTCTTCCCAGAGTGACGGCTGCGCCCCGGTGCTCATATGCTCCAGCGAGAGCGCCAATCCGGTCGGGCTGTTCTCAAGTCTTTGGGCAAGGAGTTCTTCGAACCTGGTTTTGTTTTGCCGCAACGAGTCAAACAGCGGCTGCTGGTACCACTCGGCCAAAAACCCATCGAGCGGCTGGCCGCGAAGACGCTCGGTCAGTTGCCGGTCCCGGGCAAGGCGCGCCCGGCGCTCCTGCTCATCCTCTAAGCCCGGCGAAGCGGACTCGATGACAATCTTCTCAAATCGCCCGGGGTACCGTACAGCCATGTACAACGCCAGTCTTCCCCCCATCGAATAGGCCGCCACGCAGCAGGTTTCAATTTGCAGGGAGTCGAGAAGCTCCGCAATACCTGCGGCGCAGTTCTCCATCCGGTAGCTCGCGTCAGAGACGCCGACTATGGTTTTCCCGTGACCGGGCAGGTCCGGGGCGATGCAAAAGAACGCATCCGACATCTTCTCGGCCACCTCGTGCCAGTCGCGCGATGACCCGAGAAAACCGTGCAGGAAGAGAAGCACCGGTCGGCCCCTGTCACCGGAGGTGATATAGTGAAACTTGCGAGGCGATATCATGGCCGCCTATCCCTGCTGCAGAGCGGCGACCACACCGCCGAATATCCGCTGGTGCAGCGCCATGGTTTCCGCACGGTCGGTCGTGACCTCGATAATCGTCGAATGCCCGGCTTTCTGGGCGGCGTTGTACATTGAAACGAACTCCTGCTGCGTCGCCGGGCGGTGGTAGCCTACCTGGAACATCTTGGCCGCGTTCTCGAAAGTGAGGTCGTGCGGTGTTCCGAAATACGGCTCGAACTGTTCTCTCTTGCGCGCGATCGGCAGGAATGAGAACAAGCCGCCACCGTTGTTGTTGATTATCACGATAACAAGTGGCTGCGGCGATTTCTTGACCAGTGCCAGTGAGTTCAAATCGTGCAAAGCGGCCAGGTCGCCGATCAGGAGTGTCACCTGCCGGTTGTACCCTCGCGCAAAACCGACGGCCGAAGCAATGGTGCCATCGATGCCGCTGGCGCCGCGATTACAGCCTACGGGTACGCGGTGGCCTCGGGGTTCGGCAAACCAGTCCATCTCCCGCACCGCCAGGCTGTTAGCCACAAACAACGCCGCCTCGGCGGCAACATAACGCGAAACCAGGCGCACCACGGCCGGTCCGTTGAGTGCCTCACCCAGCACCAGGTCGTTGATGATCTTGCCGGCGGCGGTTGATTGCTCCTTAAGCGCCAGCACGTTGATGTCCATGGACGGCTTGAGCATTGCCCGCAAGGCATCACACGCCTCGGCGATGTCGGACTCAATTCGCAGGGTCACGCTGTGTTTGGGGTCGTGCCGATAGGGGTGGTTGGCGATGCGGATGTAGTTTTCCAGTGGCGCCTGGCCCAGAAATTGAAGCAGCTTTTTTGATGTCACCTGTCCTCCGATATGCACCACCGACCGGATGGACATATTCTTCTGCATTTCCGCCAGAAGGATGAGTTCGTAATAAGGAACGATGTGGTCATCCTCCACGCCAAGGCGAAGACCCGACAAGACATCGGGCAGGGTGGGCCAGCCGAGCCGCCGCGACAGACCCAGGACGGCCTCGCGCTCGCGCTCGTCGTTGAGACGGCCGACCACCAGGAAACCGCCGTCCTCCTGGTTTATGAAGGCGGCCAACTGTTTCAGTTGCTCGTTGTCGAGGCAGTTGCGGCTCTGTCCGTAAGCCGTGTAGGGCGCACCGGAATCCAACCATCCCTTGACACCCTCGAGGTACGCGCCAAAATCCGGGCCCTCGTCGGGCGCAGCCAGCGGCTCACGAAACATGCAGTTGATATGCACCGGCCCTGCCGGAGCGCGCCGCGTGCGATAAGCCGCCTGGTCGACCGTGGTCAGAACGAAGCGCGGTCCGATTTCTTCGGTGGGACAGGGCAAATTGCACCACCACCGAGCATAGTCTCCGAAGAGCCTGTCCTGGTCGATGGTCTGGTTGGCCCCGCTTTCGTGCAGTTCGGGCGGTCGGTCGCTGCTGAGAATCACCATGGGCACCATGTCCATCGAAGCCTCCACCACCGCCGGCAGATAGTTGGCCACGGCCGTGCCGGAGGTGCATACCAGCACCGCCGGTTTACCGCTCGCGCGGGCGTAACCGAGAGCATGGTAGGCCGCACCTCGCTCATCGTAATGCATAGTGGCGTCAACGTTCTTGTTCGATGCCGCGGCTACTGTCAACGGCGTGCATCGCGAGCCCGGCGAAAGACAAAAACAGTTAACCTGGTTGCGCACGAGTTCCTCGACCATGAGGTCCGCCCACACCGCGTTAATACTGGCTGCTTTATTATTCATGAGCTTTCAACCACCTTCAAAAGGTTATCCAGCTTGTTTTCGATTTCGTGCCACTCGTCTTCCGGGCGGGAACCGGCCACAATCCCGGCGCCGGCGTAACCATGGAGCCTCCCGCCGGCAATCAGTGCAGAGCGGATACCTACCGCAAATTCCGCTGCATCGCGGCTTACCCAGCCCACCGGTCCGGCGTACCAGCCACGGTCGAAGGATTCTAGATTGGCCAGACGCTCAAGGGCCTTTTGAGTAGGTGCTCCCGCGACCGCCGGGGTGGGGTGAAGCGCACGCAGAATATCCGCATTGGAGATGGAGTCGGTAAGCTTTCCCCTGAACGACGTACAAAGGTGCTGCACCCCCGCCAGTTTCACAACCCGCCGCGGTCCCGCGTCGACTGGCCCTTGACACAATCTGGTGAGGGCTTCCAAGATATGATCTGCCACGTGCTGTTGCTCCCGCAGGTCTTTGGAAGAGGCGAGCAGTTCTCGCGCCAGTGCTTCATCGTCTTTTTCCGATTCGCCCCGTGGCCGGGTGCCGGCCAGCGCCTCAGATTCTATTACGCCGTGATGACGGCTGAACAGCTTCTCCGGGGAAGCACCTACAAACGCTGCCGACTCCGCCACCTGAAAACAAAAGTGATAACAGCTCGCCGAAGATGACTCCAGATGTTTCAGAATCACCAGCGGGTCAAGGCGGTCGTCGAAGCGAAAGCTGGTCTTGCGGGCCAGGACAATCTTTTCGAGATTCTTTCTGCCGATATCGTCAAGGGCAGCGCTGACCATCGCGCACCATTGGGACTTATCGGGAGTATCCACCCGACCCGTAAGCCTCGGTAACGATAACGGCCCGGGGCATAAGGTCGCGGCGAGACTGTCAAGTTGTCGAAGGATTGCCCCCATGTTGTCCCGGTCGCGATTTGGAAGGAGGTGGCATGCAAAGGATGTCACATCATTGGCAGTCGTCAGTTCAAAGCGCGGCATAACGAAATAACACCGTGGGAATATCGCCCAGTCGCTGTCGGCGGAATCGGGCGGCTGCAGATCGAATGCCATGCCACCGTAAAAGCGAATTGCATCCGCTGCTGAAAGATGATTTCGGAGTCGGGCAAAGAGTCGGCCAAGGTCAAGATCGGCGGGGGCGCTCACCGCGCAGGCAGTGCCGACACCGGCCGTCTCAAAACTGCCGTCTCGGTCACGCCAGTAGATCCTGACGGGCTGATTCTGTCCTGAGAGCCAGTCCAGAACCTTCAAGGCGGGCAGTGCCACCTGCAGCCGGATGGCGGTCCCGCCCCTGGACAAATCCGGTCTGTCCGGATCGGCCAGGGCGGCCTGAATTTTCCCGGCCATGATGCGCGCGGCGTTTTCAAAATCGCGCCCGGTATCGCATGGAGTAGTGGCTGCCATCGGTTATGAAGCGAACTTATCTCGCACTAAAGATTATTGTCCAGTTTATCCCCCTGGTAGATCGAAGCGACGCCGAGAGTCAGGGGATTAGCGCTCACCTTCGAGAAGCCGGCCTTCGCCAGCATGTCGCAGAAAGCCCGGCCATAAGGAAATGTCTCTACCGTTTCGTTCAGGTAACGGTAGGCGTAGTCGTCGCCGGATATCAGGCCGCCGACTGTCGGCAGGATCTTTCTGAAATACAAAAGATACATACGTCTGACCAGACGCTTCTCGGGCAGAGAGAACTCCAACACCAAAACGCGCCCGCCCGGTCTCAGGACCCGATACATCTCATCCAGGGCCGTCGATACATCTACTACATTACGGATACCAAAGGCAATTGTCACGGCATCAAAACTGCCGTCGGAAAACGGCAGGATGCAAGCATCAGCCCGCAACAGGGCCACCGACTGCTGTCTTTTGCGACCGGCGACCTTGGTCGCAGCCAGCGCCAGCATTCCCCCGGCCATGTCCATCCCGACGGCATAACTCACCCGCGTGGAGTTGTCAAGCAGTGAGAGAATCACGTCGGCCGTGCCGGTGGCCACGTCCAGGACGTGCTGGTCCGACCGGCGGCTCAGGCGGGCCGCCAGTTCTCGGCGCCACACCTTGTCGCGGCCGAACGAAAGCAGGCGGTTGAGCAAATCATAACGATGTGCCACCCGGTCAAACATCCTCCACGCGTCACGCCGCGACGGGCCTTCATACTGTACCATGTTCGCTTTCCGGTCGGTGGTCATCGTAATTCCTTGAACCCCGGGCTTACGAAAGTCGCATCATAATTCCTGACGGATCATAGCGGGTCAACCGAATATAAGCAATTATACATGCAGTTCAAGCCCCTGGAAGCAGTGGGTCCGGTTTTGATTGCGCCGGACCGCCAAATGCCATACTTTCTTTCCAGATTCAACCTTACGCGTGAAGGGGATTGCCGATGAAATACAGGAAAATGGGCAAATCCGGTCTGAAAATATCAGAGATTGCGATCGGGGCCTGGCTGACATATGGCCACACCGTCGAGGCAAAGGCGGCTGGGGATATTGTCAAAAGAGCCATCGATCTTGGTATCAACTTCGTGGACATAGCCGACATTTACGCCAAAGGAAAGGCCGAGGAGGTGGTCGGCAAGGCGATCAGGGGAATTCAACGGTCCGACCTGGTCATCTCCAGCAAGGTTTTCTGGCCGATGTCGGATAACATTAATGACCGGGGCCTGAGCCGGAAACACATAATGGAGTCGGTCGAAAAGTCCCTTCGGCGCATCGGCACCGACTATCTCGATATCTATTTCTGCCACCGCTTCGACCCCGACACGGAGGTGGAGGAAGTCGTGCGCGCGATGGACGATCTGGTTCACCAGGGGAAGATACTGTACTGGGGCACTTCGGTCTGGTCTGCCGCTGAAATCGAGCAAGCCGTCGGCGAGGCCCGAATCCTGCAGGCCTACCGGCCGGCTGTCGAGCAACCGCGCTACAATATGATTGACCGGCATATCGAGCGCGATGTCATGGGCGTGTGCAACCGTTATGGTCTCGGCCTGACCGTCTGGTCGCCGCTGGCCCAGGGGCTGCTGACCGGAAAATACAACGACAAAGTCCCCAAAAACAGTCGGGGCGATGTCACTCAATGGCTGAAGGAGGATTTGACCCCGGCCAATATTCAGAAAGTGAAAAAGCTGGCTGCCCTCGCCGAGAAACTGGGTATCACGTTGTCCCAGTTGGCCCTGGCCTGGATTCTGCGCCGCCCGGAAATAAGCTGTGCCATTACCGGGGCTACCCGCGTGGAACAACTGGAAGAAAATGTGATTGCCAGCGAGGTGGGACTATCCGAAGATACACTGACGGAAGTTGAAACAATTCTCGGTAACGACCCGAATAAAGGATTGGAAACCAACTGAAAGGACATATCATGTTTACTCAAGTCAGTGCCTTCGAAAAATACTGGTCGCAGGAATCAAAGACCACGCAAAACCTGATGGATGCCCTGACCGACGAATCACTGGGGCAGTCGGTTGCTGATGGTCACCGCACCCTGGCCCGCGTCGCCTGGCACATCGTCACCAGTATTCCGGAGGTGGTCAATAGGGCCGGGCTTAAGTCAGACGAGGTCAATCCCGAATCACCGGTGCCGCCGACAGCCGGGGAAATCAAAAAGGCCTATGCCACCGTTTCACAATCGCTGCTGGAGCAGGTTAAATCCGAGTGGAACGATGATTCTCTCCAGGATGAAGACGAAATGTACGGTGAAAAGTGGAAAAAAGGTTACACCTTGCACGTGCTCATGCAGCATGAAATTCACCACCGGGGTCAGATGAGTGTGCTGATGAGGCAGGCCGGCCTCAGAGTCCCCCAGGTTTACGGGCCCGCCAAGGAAGACTGGGCCGACTACGGTATGCCCATCCCCGAAGTATAGGCGCTGCCACCAAATGAAAGACCCGCTCGGTTCCGGGCGGGCTTTTTGCCGATCTTATCTCAGGCCGCAATACCGGCTCCTGTCCTAGTTCGATATAAGCACGGCCCCTTCTTCTCCAACCGCCACATAGCGTTGACCGTCCCAGATTACCCCATGGAGGTCGGCAACCGTCCCCGTGATACGATTCGTCCACGTGAATCCGTTGTTGAGTGAGGCGATGATCGTCCCATTCAGGCCGCAGGCAATCATGCGCGTGTCCTGACCGGTGACACTGAGAAGATGACTGGAAGTGTTTGAGACGCGCCGGGTCCACTCATAACCGCTGGGCGAGGTCGAAACAGAACCGTTGTAGCCAACCACGGCAATGCCGGAATCCGACCAGCCGGCCCCAAGAACATGCTCCGATGTTTTGCCACCATGCTGGTACCAGTAAACGAAATTTGGAGAGGTAAACACGCCCCCGGTCGAACCGACCACTACATATCTTGCCTCAGCCCAGGCTACACCGTAAAGCCAGTTAAGTACGCCGCTTTCCCGAACCTTCCAGGCGGTGCCGTCGGTCGAGGTAATAATGGTTCCCATACTCCCCACGGCTACAAAACCGAGATCACCCCAGCAGACATCAAAGAAACTGGTTTCGGTAGACCAGGCATGGGGCACCCAGTTGACCGCATCGGACGACGTCAGGATGGTTCCGGCGATGCCGACGGCCGCGTAGGTGCTGCCGGAATAGGCCACGCCTCTGAGGTGGCGCGGTGTTCCCGAAACCTGCGGCGACCAGGCGATTAGATCCGGTGACGTATAGATGGAACCGTCATCTCCGACTGCCACGTACTGACTACCCGTAAAGATGATGTCGTTGATGTTCTCCGGGATACCGGTGACAAGCGGAGTCCAGAACATGCCATGGTATAACACCGAATAGGGCTCAACCGCGGTGGCCGTCCCGCCGCCGGTAGTCACGGTTATGAAACCCGAAAAGGCATTGCGGGGCACTTCAACGACCAACTCTTCCGGAGAACTGCTGACAAGATGCGCTCTCACGCGGTTGACTTTGACAATATTGGCCTGCGCGGTGCTACCGAACTCGGTGCCGCGAATTGTAACCAGGTCTCCCTCGTAACCTGTTTTCGGTTCGAAATCGGTAATAACAGGCGGGGGCATAGCCGTTTCGAAGGAGAAAGTATAGCTCTGCCTCATATTATCCCCCACGGCATCCTGAATCGTGTTGGCCAGAACCACCGTGTAGGCGGTCGTGTAATCGAACGGGCTGGAAGGAGTAAACGTGGCGGTTACACCATGATAGTCGATCTTGCCCTTGACACTCGGCTCAATCGACCAGGAGCTTTCGTTGATGGTGGCGGGATCCATGTTCTCCGAGAAATTGATTGAAATGGGCGTCTCGACCGGCACTCGCGTCTGGCCATGAGCGGGGACGGTCGACACGACAAAAGGGCGGTAAGATATGACGTCGTCGCCGTTTGTACAGCCGACGAAAAGAAGAAAGGCCGCAATTAATATGTTTTTTTTAGCCAATACTGTGCTCATGACCGCTCTCTCCCGTAACGGAAGCCCTACACTAAATTAACGAATAACTCACGTTTTTGTGCCATTCATAATTCGGAGGCGAACTCTTTTGCGGATACGGACGGCCTTGACAGCAATCGAGCCAAGACCGAAAGCGGTTGAAAGTCAACGGCTTCGCGCGACCCCTGAACTCTCCCTGCGGCGCCGGCACCACCGAAGGGCCGCTCAGAGACAGCGCAACCGGTCGAGCTTGTTCAGGGCCAGAAATATCGCCGATATGTGCAGGCTGTGGGTGATATCCCCCTGTTCGATGAGCGTCAATGCCTCCCCCAGAGGTCTGGAAATAACCTCAACCTCCTCGCCGTCGTCGTCACGCGGTGCGGCCGTGGCACTGACGTCAGTGGCTACAAAGCAGTACGTCAGGTTGCTGTGGTTGGCCGGATTGGGCGATATTCGCCCCGTTTCGATAATACTCTCGGCGGTGTAGCCGGTTTCTTCCAGTAACTCGCGCCCAGCCGCCTCGGCGACCGATTCGTTTTCCTCGACGTTTCCGCACGGCAAGCCCAGGACCGTCTTGCGAATACCATGACGATACTGCCGCACCAGCACTATCCTGTCGTCGCCGGTCACAGCCACCACCACGACCCAGGCAGGGTACTCCAGAACGTAGTACGGCTCTACGATAAGGCCGCGCGGGGTGCGGCATGTGTCGGCCCGGAGGCGGAGCCACCGGTCGTTCACTATATAGCGGGATTTCAGGATGTCCCAGTCGAGGATGTGCTTGTCGGCCATATTTTCACCTGATCACAGCAGCCCGTCGCTGCTGCCGTTGATGCTACTTTTTTTCTGCAACGCAGACTAGTCTTTCGCTTTCAGGCCGATAGGGTGTCTTATCAAACCAGGAATAGGCCCCGACGACCCTAAGGCCATTCTCAGTCAGCAACGGTTCCAACTCCGGAAGGTCGTACGGCCGCTGCACGTGGGTTTCCGTTTCACCGTCGCCGAACTCGAATACCGTGACGGCTTCTCTTTTTTGCCGGTCGTAGCTACACTTTTGTACCAGCGTGTGGCCGCCGAGTTCGCGACGGTGGGTTCCTTTATGCCGGTTGGTGTAAAGACAGTCGGTGTTGGAATCAAAGGCAAACCGCCCCGTTTCCGCCAGAGATCCGGCGACGCGCCGAAACAGCCCCCGCACCTGCGTGACATTCGTCAGGTAATTTACGGAATCGTAGGTACAGGTCACCAGGTCGAAGATTCCCGCCAGCCGGAAATCGACCATGTCCTGCACGTCGAAAGACACGCCGGGCAAGCCGGCTGCTTTAGACCGGGCCGCGTCAATCATCTCCGGCGACAGGTCCAGGCCGTGAACTATGTGGCCGTTGCGGGCCAGGGCGATAGCCAGGTTTCCGGTACCACAGGCCAGATCAAGTATTCTTGCGCGAGTGAGGTCTTGTTCGGTCAGCAGTTCCTCGATGAACCCAATATATTTGGAGGCAAAATCGCCCCAGCCGAGGTCATAGACCTGGCTCAGCCTTCCGTAATTACTACGTGACACCAGTACCTGTCCTCCCGTTGCGGATGGCGCCTCAACTGTTGATGTATTTCTGATAGAAGGCGATATGTTTCTCTGCAATCGCTTCCCAGCTATAATGCTTCTGCACGGTGTCATAGGCCGCTCTGCCCAGGCGCTTGGTCGTCGGCACGTCGTTCAGCAGGCTGATGATGGCATCGGCGAACTCCCGGGCGTTGGCCGAATCCACCAGCAACCCGTTTTTACCCGAGTCTATCACTGTCCTGATACCGCCGAATTTCGAGGCCACCACCGGTGTTTCGCACGCCATCGCCTCCAGGGAAGTCATCCCGAACGGCTCGAAGATAGACGGCAGCACGAACACCTCCGCCTGTTGATAGAAGGGCACCATCATTTCGTCGGGAACGTACCCCACCACGTGCACTTTTTGCTGCATCTGTTTCTCTTCGATAATCGTCTTGATGGATGCTACGATCTGGCGCTCGCGCTCCTGGGGTCGGGGCGACCCCCCGCCGATGACCAGCTCAATATTCGGTACCTCCCGGAGCACCAGGTCGAACGCGTTCAGCAGCAGGTCGTGCCCCTTGTTGGCGTCAATACGACTCAGGCAGAGAACATACCTGCCGGGCAGACCCGCCTCGGTCTTGGCCTCGCCCGGTGCGGGGGGACAGAACGTATGAACATCAACCCCGGGAGAAATAACCGCAACATTGTCGGCCCTGAACCCGTACAACTCGTCGAGCTTTTCTTTCTGCACCTGCGTCGTTACCGACTGTGCCGCCACGGTTCGGAATATCCTCAACTCTTCGGCGATGCGGTGCTTAAACTTGTACTTCTTTTCCATCTCGCCGGGGTCGCCCTTCATCTGCTCGCGCTTCCACGCCCCGATCGAGTGAGCCGTGAAAAAGGCCGGCCGTCCGAAGGCTTCGGCAACCTCGAGGGTCGCAATCCCGGCGTCAACATAGTGGCCGTGGAACAGGTCGTATTCCCATCCCTTTTCGCGAAGGAAGTCGACCATGTTTCTCGCCAGTTCGGGCAGCACGTCGTAGATTTCCTCCTTGGGAAGAAATTCCCACGGGCCGGCCGGGATGCGGACCACGCGCACCCCGGGATGCCCCGGGACCGGGTCGACCTGCGCCTGGGATCGGTCAAACCAGCGCGTGAAGATATCTACTTTTCTTCCATCCTGCGCCAGGGCCTTGGCCAACTCCAAAACATAGACAACCTGTCCGCCGGTGTCGGTCCTGCCCAGTTGCGGCACGGGGTCGAAAAACCCGTGCGTGCTGAGCATGCATATGTCGCCGATGGGTGTTTTACCGGGAGATATCATTCTTCATGACCTCATAATCAATGGTTACGATTATATCAGCCTGCGCCCGCTGCGCCGATATGATTTTGTGTTCGATCCGCAGTATCTCTTCAAGGAATTCATCCTGTGCTTCACGCGCCCGTTTCTGACGGGCCTGCTTGGTGTCAATATAGTTGCGGGCATTGAACACATGCTGGTGTACATTTTTCAAAGAAGTAGTGTAGGTTCCCTCGACTATGGCCACCTTGATTCCCTCGAGGTCAAGCCTTTCGCTGTCGATGCGGTCTTCCTCGAATATCACCAGCGGTTTTTCAATCGTGCTCGCGCCCGCGATTATGTCCGCCAGGTTTTGATCCATCAGGTCAAGGCGGACTTCACCGGTGCCGACCCAGCCGACATCGCGGCGGCGCACCTCGGCGTTGGTTTTGGGCGGATGCACGAAATAATCATCCTGCTGCAGGATGACGCTCTTGGTGTCTTTTTCGGCAAGGACTTCGGCCAGCACAGCCGCTGTTTCCGATTTGCCGCTGCCGGACTCGCCGGCGATAGTGACGACAAACCGGCCTTCGGTCTTCTCGATCAGCGGGGCTATCAGGGCCACAATCCCCCGGGCGGCCCGGTAGTGCCCGTCATGAATGACTAACCTGTCACCTCTCATATGGTTTTCTTCTCTCGATATTGGTTGGCGTTCACTTGTCCAAAAACAGCGTTCGTGCTGTTATCGTTTCCTGCAGACCAACTCACCTCGTCCGATTGGCAAGACCAGGCTGTCTACCCGTTCGTCGGTCAGCACCCTGTCGATCATGGGTTGGAGAATGCTTTTGTGACTGATGGCATTGTCCGCCACGAGGATGCCGCCCTTGACCATGTTAGGAACGACCAGTTCGTAGCAGTCGCGGTAGACATCCTTTTCCGCATCCAAAAAGCAAAAAGCAACATCCCGACATTCGCCCAGGTGTTCCCGGGCATCACCAGCCACGAGGTTGACCACGGCCTCGGTTCCGGTCAGTTTGAACGTTTCTCCGGCCATTTTGGCCTTTTCTTCCAGAACTTCGAAAGTCGTGACGGTGGCCCCCGCCTCCACACAGGCCAGGGCCAGCCACAAGGTTGAGTATCCGGCACTGGTGCCGATTTCCAGCCAGTTTCCCGCCGGCGCCGAACAGGCCATCAGAGCGATAAATCGGCCCGTATCGGGTGGGATTTGCCGGAGTCTTTCGGCGGCGGACCGGCCCTCCTGCTTCAGCCGGTCGTTGAGATCCTCCAGCCATTTCATTCGCTGCGCGATGCTGTCCGGGATATTATGAAACATAGTGCCGCCTCCTCACGAGAATTCTTACACGCTATATAATCAAGACGACACTATATTTCAACCTTTCTCTCGGGCGATATTTGTTAAACCCGCCGTCGGGTTCGCCGCCCGCTATTTGATGGCTGTCATCATCGGATCGCTATCCAGCGGCGCCGCCATCCTTACGACCACGTCGATAAGCGGTCGCAGAAACGCATCCAGCCCCGCCATCTCATCCGGCCGTTCTGTCACGGGGATTCGGTCGAACAGCCCCGCGGCAAACAATGCTCCGCTGTGCGACGGCCGCACGGATTCAAAGCCAACCTCACGGAGCCACCCGGCCATCGTTCTGCCGGAGGCGTGTGTCAGCCGGCAGACCTTGGTGTCGGTAACCGTGCCCTGAAGTGTCTTCAGCATCGGCACGGTGATGGCCTCGAACGAGAGCGAATCAGTGTCCATTCCCGTGGCGCTGATGACTTCCCCATGCGGGGCCGCAAGAGTGAGGCCATATTGCCTGACGCGCTCGCCGTCGATATCGCGATCATACAGAATGAGACGACTCGAATGATGATCGAGTTCTGCCAGCCAGACGTCCCGCTCGCGGCCGTCACGGTACCGCCCGAGGGCTTCATAGAATATCCGCAGACGCCCCCCGGGACGCAGCACCCTGAAGATTTCCGCCAGGGTCGCTTTCGGATCGGGTGTCTGGTCGACGGAACTGGCCGCCATCACGCCGTCAAAGCTGCCGTCGTCAAACGGCAGGCGGTTTCCGGCGGCGCAGTGGACGTACTCGGCATTGGTGATTCCAAGGCGGCGTGCATTTTCCGTGCATACCTCCACGCGGCGAGCGGAAGCGTCGACCCCCACTACCTCCTTTACAGATGGCGCCACTATCAACGATGGCCAGCCGTCGCCGGGGCCGAAATCCAGAAGCCGACCACCCCCGGTCGACAGGTAGAAGTCAAACATTGACCCCCGGTCGGCCCAGTGGGCACGCTTATTCACATCAAAGGACTCATACAGCAGCGGCAGACATCGCTCCGACTGCGAATCCATATCATCGTATATGAACTCCGCCGAATCGGATTCGACAGGGTTCAATTCCTTTTCAATCCACTCAAAAATACCCATAAGACCTTCTAAGTTTTTTGTTCGGCGGCCTGGTGGCCGCGCACCGGTTTCAGGACCTCACAATGCCTTCTCATTTTACGTGCCCTCCTTCTCAACCAGGTTATCGCTGACCAGGCAGGTTACGATACTGGCCGCGATTCAGTGAATAATAGAAGTCACCTTCGTAAGCGGCGTAATCGCTCGGCAAACCTGTCACTGTCTTCCGAAAGATCATACCCAGTTTCTCTATGACTCGCACCGAGCCTGAGTTTTCCGGCCTGACAACAGCCACCATTCTTTCGAGCCCGACCGTTTCAAAGGCGTAGTGCATCATCGCCTCGGCAGCCTCGGTCGCCAACCCCCGCCCCCAGTGCTGTCGCGACAAACCGTAGTATATTTCGATTTCAGAAGGGTCAAAATCAAGCGGGCCGAAACCGCACCAACCGATAAGTTCGTTGCTCTCCCGCAGAACCACGCCCACCGTGAACTTGATGATTTGCTCCGGCGTGTTCTTCGGATAACATCCGATGAGCCACGAGAGAATGTCTTGGGCTTCCTCTCGGGACATCACATCCTCCGGCAGGTACCGCACGACCTCTTCGTCGCAGAGCATCCGGTGAAACTGCGGCAGGTCGCGCATCGTAAACGGCCGAATCAGCAACCGCGGTGTTTCCAGGCGAATATCTTTAAACAACGGCCACCTCATCGTGCCCCGCACAACATTTGTCGTGGTCCTCTTTCAGCATACCGAAAAGCAGGAAATTCACATATCGCCCCCGAAGGAACAGCTTCTTTCGCTGCAGGCCCTCCTGCACACATCCAAGACTCTGCTGAAACTCTATAGATGCCGTATTGCCGGCGTGCGCGCCCGACTCCAGTCGCACCAGGCCCAGGTCTTCAAAGGCATATCTCAATAGCAGGCGGGCCGCTTCGGTTCCGAAACCCTGTCGCCAGTATGGCTTGAGCAGCTTGATTCCCCAGTGCGCCGTTCGCTCGTACTCGTGGATCTGGAAGAGTACGACATTTCCCATATTCTCTCCCGTCTCTTTGTGAACCACACTCAGAAACATGGCCGTCTTGCCGGTCATGGCCTGCTCCACTTCCCCCTTGACGACATCGTACGCTTTCGGTCGGAAGGGCGCGGCGTCGAGATACTGCAACTCACGGTCATTGTCCATGGCATGTTGCTCCGCGACATCGTCCAACGCCAGCGGTGTCAGAAAGATGCGCTCACCCTCAAGAAAACGCACCCGACTCCTGTTCTCTTCTTTATTCACAATTACCACTCCCTTCGGTCTGCCCGGCCCTGCTGAAATACTCCTCTCTGAGGATGGCGTAGTCTAAACCATCCACATACTCACCACCGAAAAAGAACTCCTGTCGCAACCGGCCTTCCTGGACGAACCCGAGACTCTTGTGAAACTGCATCGACCCGGTGTTGCCGCTGTGGGTATAGGATTTCAGCCGGTTGAAGCCCAGGTCTTCGAAGACGTATCTCATTATCAGGTCAGCCACCTCGGTGCCGTAACCCTGACGCCGATACTCTTCGCTCAGGATCAGCCCCCAGTAGCATTTCCGTTCGTAATAGTCGATACCGTACAACTCGGTCAACCCCATAAAGCGACTGTCTTCGCGCGCCAGAACCCTAAGGGACATCACGTCCTCGGCGCTAATCCTGGCGTCGAACTGCTATTTGGCCTTGGCGCGGGACACCGGCCGCAACTGCCGGTCATCGAGATAGACCAGATCGCGGTCGTGTATCCACCGGTAGTGGTCCTCGAAATCATCCTCCGTTGTCGGCGTCAGAAACACGCGCTCGCTCTCGAGAAAGCGGACTCTGTCTGCGCTGCCTGTTATTTCCATTTTATTCAATCCTCTTGATCTTCGCGCTTTCTCATTGGTCCGTATCATCCGCAAACTGTGTAAAATCCAGGTCGGTGATCGGGACATCGTTTTCAATCCGGTCCCGCCTGTCCTCCATAAACCGCCGGCACCAGGCGTTCAGGTTATGAGCATCTTCGGCGTAGACTATTATGTATAGCTCCATCTCCCGCAGTTTCAGGAAAATCGGAATCTGCCCCAGCCAGAAGCCATCGATGGCGTTCTCCTGCCGGTAGCCCTTCAGCAGGCGGCGCATGAATCGCGTGGCAAAAACTCGGTCATCCGGGTCGACCTGTGAATCCCTCAGGGCGTAAAACAGCGGCATGGCAATGTCGTTGGCAAACCAATCGTAATGGCAATCGTCGAAATCCAGCGCGATAAGCTCGCCGTCATCGACGAAGAAGTTCGAGTGATGCAGGTCGCTGTGTATCAGTCCGTACGAGTCACCGTCCTGCGGCAACTGTCCCAGACGTTCCTGGAGTCGGTGACATTTCTCGACGACTATCGCCTCTGATGCCGGCACGTGCTTGTCGACATAGCGGGAGATTTCGTCGTACCATGCATGCCGCCTGATAGCCTCTTCGTGCGGCTTGTAGCTCTTGGTCAGGCGGTGCATTTGCCCCAGGAGGCGCCCCCAGCGCCGCACGAAATTATCGTCCCAGTCCTCGAACCTGACCGGGCGCCCCCCGGCCTTCTCGAAGACGTACACCGCGAAAAACGAATCGGCCAGAGCGACAACTTCGACAAGGCGACCCCTCTCCGAGGCAATGGCCCGGGGAACGGCCACGCCGCCGTTCGCGAGATAGTTGGTCCAGTCCAATTCCCCCCTGATAGCGTCGACCGTCCGGTGCAGGCTGTGGGTCAGCTTCATAACGAAGCCTTTCCCGTCCCGCTCGAACTCATAGACAAAGCTCTCAAACGAACCCAGCCGCCTGAGTTGCGATACCGCTATACCATATCGGCGCGCGGCTTGCTCCAGAATAAAAGCGCTGTTCTCACTGAAAATCTGCTGACTGCGTTTGTCCATGCTGCTGTTACCTTTCAAATATCTAGCTTTCATGGCAGGAGATATAGTCTCACGCCAATCCCTCATCTCGCAATTTTTTCATCTGCTGATGATACCGGCGTATTTTTTTATCGAAGGCACGGTAGGCCTCGCGCTGCGCCTTTTTGTTCCGTCGGCGGGCCAGGTGGGCCAGTTCTTTCTGCATTTTGAGATAATTATCGAACCGCCCGGCATCCAACTTGCCCTTGTCAAGTGCCTGCCGCACGGCGCACCCCGGCTCGTTTTCGTGCCGGCAATCGCGGAAACGGCACCGCTCCGACAAATGCTCGACGTCGCCGAACGTTTTGGTCAGCCCGTCGTCGTCACTCCACATCTGTATCTCGCGCATACCGGGTGTGTCAATGACGATCCCCCCTTCTTCGAGGAAAATCATCTGGCGATGTGTTGTGGTATGCCGACCACGGCCGTCATGCTCGCGAACCTCCTGCGTTTCCAGGCGCTCCTCACCGAGCAGGCTGTTGATGATAGTCGATTTGCCCACCCCCGAGGAACCGAGAAAGGCAGCCGTCTGACCGGTCGTCAGATATTGCCTGAGCTCCTCCAGCCCCAGCTTACCGGTAGCGCTTACCGTATGAATCGAAACGCCCACCGCTCCCGCGGCAACTTCTTCAAGGCGAGCCTGGACATCATCACACAGATCTGCTTTGTTCAGCACTATCACCGGCGTCGCGCCGCTGTCCCAGGCCACCCCCAGATAGCGCTCGATCCGGCGAACATTGAAATCACCGTCAAGCCCGCTGACGAGAAATACCGTATCGATATTGGCCGCCAGCACCTGTTCGTCGGTCTTCCCGCCCGTGTCTGGCATGCCGCCCGAAAGTACCGCCTTACGTGAAAAACCGCTCGTTCGCGGAAGCAGGGCGTGGATAGTGGCCTGCCCTTCGTCCGGCCGCGAGCTGATCGCCACCCAATCACCCACTGTCGGAAAGTCCGCCCGGGAGCGACTCTCATGCCGCATTTTGCCGGAGACCTCGGCAGCAATCTCGCCGTCCTTACTCATTACTCGGTAGCGCTCGCGCTGCTCGAGCAGCACCCTGGCCGCGGCAAGACCCTCCTCGGCATACCGCTCGAAAGACCCTTCGAAAAAAGAACTCCATCCCAATTCAGGTAAATTCATCTCTATTTTCCTTATCCATTTGGCAAAATGAAAAAACGGCCGCGAAATTTCGTACCCGCGGCCGCACACTCAAAAAAAGATACAAAAAACCGCGGACGCATGTCATGTCCGCGGCTGAAGACTATATACTTATAGCCAACCCTTGCAGGAAGGCCGTTAAATTCTTAAACCCTTCCGGGTGATTTAGCGGTCAATCCTCCCGGGGCATGACACACTGAAAGATCTCAATCTCACAACTTGCATAAATCATGCCTCCATAAGATAGACTTGCTTATCGCGTTCATCCGGTAACTGCCCGAACTATAATCGAAATACGCAAAATGTCAAGAAAAAGTTTCCCAACCGAAAAGTCCCTCTTCCCCTACCCCGCCGTATGGCCCTCAGCTCTCCCGGCTCAATCCGAGCGCCGCGATCAGCCGCGTCATAGCCTCGGTGGCTCTGGCGCACAAGAAGAAATCCGCGATGAGACTGGTATAGTTGGATTCCTCCGTATTCATCTCAATAATAGTCGCACCCCTGCGTTTGGCGATGTGAGGGATCATCGAGGCCGGGGCCACTTCGCCCGTCGTGCCGATCATTATAAAAACATCCGCCGTCTCCGCCTCCCGGATGGACCGGGCATGCGCCTCGACCGGAATCGGCTCCCCGAAAAAGACGAAGTCGGGTTTCAAAAGCCCGCGGCAACCGCCGCAAGCCGGCACCGGCACGCCCAGGTCAACCTCGGACACGTGCGACCTTTGCGCGCAGCCCAGACAGACCAAATACTGCGACGTCCCGTGAAACTCATACACCTCCCGGCTGCCGGCCTCCTGGTGAAGATTGTCGATATTCTGCGTGATGACGGCACTGAGCAAGCCGTTTTGCTCCATCAGGGCCAGGCCGCTGTGCGCGGCATTCGGTTTGGCTTTGCCGAAAAACTCATAGAAAATCTCCTTTATGACTCTCCACGATTCCTCCGGATGCCGCACGAAATTATTGATCTCCAGAAGCGACGGGTCGTATGTGCTCCACAGGCCGCCATCGCCGCGAAACGGAGGTATGCCGCTTTCGACTGAAATACCCGCCCCTGTGAAGGCCACAACCTTTCTGGCTCTTTTGATGATGTCGGCGCAACGGTCGTACATCGCACCCTCTACTCACTAATGAAAATGCGCGTCTTCTCGGACGAAACAACTTTCCCGATCACCGCCGACCCGACGCCTTTATCCTTCAACAAGGCCGCCAATTGCTGAGCCTTTTCCTCGGCGACCGAGATCAGTAATCCGCCCGAAGTCTGAGCATCGTTGAGCAGCAGCCGTCCTGTCGCCGAGATAGTCTCGTCATATTCAACGTATGGCGCCGTGTAATTGAAGTTGTCGTTGGTGCCACCCGGGACCACGCCCGCCGCCGCCAGTTCCATTACGTCCGGAAGAAGCGGCACCGCCGCAGCTTTGATCTCCGCTGCCGTGTGCGATCCGAGCATCATCTCCAGCAAGTGCCCCAGAAGGCCAAATCCGGTAACATCGGTACAGGCGTTGACACCGACCGCCTGCATCGCCTCCGCCGCGTCCCGGTTGAGCGCCGACATAGTCTGCACCAGCAGGTCGCTCCGGCCGGTCTCCAGCAGGCCGCGCTTCATAGCCGTCGAGAGAATCCCCGTCCCGATCGGTTTGGTCAAAATCAAGACATCGCCGCCCTGAGCGTTGCGGTTGGTGACGAGTTTGTCGGGATGTATCACCCCGGTGACGGCCAGGCCGTATTTCGGCTCGGTATCATCCACCGTGTGGCCGCCGATAATCGATACCCCGGCCTCGCGGGCCTTGGCGTGAGCGCCTTTGAGGATTTCCTCCAGCACTCGCATCGGCAGGCGGTTGCTGGGGAAACCCACCACGTTCAGCGCAAAAAGCGGCCTGGCCCCCATAGCGTATATATCGCTCAGCGAATTGGCCGCCGCAATCGCGCCGAAACTGAACGGGTCATCGACAATCGGTGTAAAAAAATCCACCGTCTGCACAATCGCCGTCTTGTCGTCAATACGGTAAACCGCCGCATCATCGGAGGTATCCGTACCCACCAGGATACGGGCGTCATCCGGCGTCGGAAGCTTGTTCAGGACTTCTTCGAGAAGCTGCGGACGGAGTTTGCAGGCACAACCCAGACCGTGCGTAAACTGCGTCAGCTTCACCTCTTTTGTCGAAACCGCCGCCGCGGACGCTCCCGACGGCTGCAGTCGTCCCACCACCTGCGCTATTTCTTCCAGGCCCTTTTCTATATCTTCGGCTGTTGTGAACCTGCCCACCGAAAAGCGTATTGTCCCCATCGCATACTCCAGCGGCACTTTCATTGCCTCCAGCACGCTGGATACCTCGACCGTATCGCTGTGACAGGCCGCCCCCGCCGATGCCGCCACACCGCTCAGTTCGTCCAGAATCGTGTTGGCCTCAAGGCCGGGGAAACTGATACTCAATGTATTCGGCAGACGCTTCTCCGGGTGACCGTTGACACGGGCATCGGGGAACCGCTCCTTCAAGTCGTTTTCCAGCCGGTCGCGCAGCTTCTGCATATGGTCCGCATGCCCCGGCAGGTCATCATCGGCAATAGCGCAGGCCTCGCCCAGCCCGACTATCTCGAGCACGTTCTCCGTGCCCGCCCGCCAGTTTCGCTCGTGGTCCGCGCCGTGTACCTGTTTTTCCAGCGTGACACCGGTTCGGACATAGAGCGCCCCGATACCTTTTGGCGCATACACCTTGTGGCCCGCGATTGACAACAAATCGACCCCAAGCTCATTCACCCGCACCGGCATCTTGCCGACCGA
>CBFCYQ010000021.1:0-20307 GCA_965602205.1 uncultured bacterium
TGTTAACATAAATGAGGCCGTTGCCTGCCCAGACGATATTGGGGTGTACTCTCGTCGCGGTGCTGTCAAAGATTCCGGGCACCCAGGCTGTTGTTCCACCGGCAATGTCAATGATGCCTGCGGCTTGAGGAATGAAATCGCGCCCCTCGACAAGCTGTCGGCCGGAAATAAACACCAGCCGGCGACCATCGGGACTGAAAGCGACCCGTTGAACGCCAATGTCAATTTCCAGCAAAACACTTCCGGTAGAGTCAAAAACCTCGAGAACGGACTTTATTTGCTGAAATGTGCCTGATTGCCCCGATGCCGAGGAGTCTGACAAGTATTGCCGTGATAAAACAGCCGCGTACCCGGTACTGTCAGCGATTTTCAGTTGCGTGACCCTGATCCCCCTGGCGGTCATTGAGGGATGGACACGCCCCTCGGGTACGGAACGCCGATATATGGACTTACCCCGGATAGTGTAGGCTTGCTCGGAACGAGAGTCATGAGCCATCGCCAACAACAGGATAATAGGCAAGAAGGCCCTTAAGACGGCTGTTTTTCCAGAGTCCTTCACGTCACGTTCAAGCCCGCCCGGATGGGCTTTACCTCTTTTTGAAGCCTCGGTAAGCCAGGTGGCCCAGGTACAGCGCCAGCAAGGCGAACATTACCAGGGACAGGTAGGGTCCCCAGGAGCCGGTGAGGGAATCCCACATCGGCGAATGCTGATCGTAATAGCCCACCCCCGGCTCGCCATAAGCTGCCCATGATCCGATCACAAACGCGACAATAAGGCCGACAAAAGCATCACCCGCCACCAGTCCCGACGAGAAAAGTATGCCCCTTTCATTACGAATTTTGAGCTCGTCACGGCTGGATATCTTCCTGATGATCGCTGAGATGATCCCCCCGGCCATAATAGGTGTGGACAATGATATCGGCAGGTACAGGCCGATGGCGAAGGGCAGGGACTGGATGCCGAGTAGTTCCACGGCGATGGCGATCATACCGCCGATAATGATGGGCACCCAGGGCAGGTCGGCGTTCATCACCCCCTGCACCACCGTCGCCATGACATTCGCCTGGGGAGCCAGAAGGGGCGCCCGCCCACTCTCACCGGCGACAAAACCAAAGGCATCGTTAAGGTAGTAGATCGTGAAACCCATCGCTATCGCCGGAAACAAAAGACCGATAAACTCGGTCAACTGCTGTTTGTAGGGACTGGCCCCCAGTAAATAGCCGGTTTTGAGGTCCTGGGCGATGTCGCCGGACATGCATACCGCGATGCATACGATCGTGCCGACCGACATGGCCGTAACCATCCCCTCGACTCCGGAGACGCCGAAGTACACCAGGATCACGCAGGTCACCAGAAGGGTGGCGATCGTCATGCCGGATACGGGCGACGACGATGAGCCGACAATTCCGACAATGCGGGCGGCCACCACGACAAAGAAGAACCCGAACATGACCGCCAGGGCCGCGCCCAGAAGGTGCAACTCCGTGCCCGGCAGCAGCCAGATGAGAATGATGACGGCGGTCACTCCCAGAAGAACCCATTTCATCGGCAGATCACGATCGGTGCGGACAGTGGCTGCATCCGCTTTACGGCTGACCAGTTGGCCGAATCCCTTCCGAAAAGACGATATGATGACCGGGAACGATTTGATGAGGGAAACGAACCCGCCGACCGCGACGGCCCCGACCCCGAAGTACTTGATATAGAAATTGCGTAATTGACCCGGGTCCATGTCGTTCAGGGGCATATTCCCCGGAGCGATAATCTGGCCGGGTATCTGATCCCCGATGTACGATAGCAGCGGACCGATTCCCAGGTAACCCATGACCGCGCCGCCCAGCATCAGGGCCGCGATGCGGGGACCGATAATATAGCCTACTCCCAGCAGTGCCGGCGTGGCGTCGATGCCGATAATGCCGCCTTTGAGGAAGCCCTTGATGTTGTAATTGACCGACTCGGACCAGATCCGAACACCATTGACCAGGGCCTTGTAGCCGGCTCCAAGGCCTATTCCCCAGAAGACCATCTTGGCTTTCAGGCCGCCTTCGTCTCCGGCGACAATTACCTCCGCACAGGCAGTGCCCTCGGGGAAAGCGAGTTTTCCGTGCTCGCGCTCGACGAGATACTTCCTGAGGGGTATCATCAGCAGAATTCCCAGGGCGCCGCCCAACAGGGACAACCAGAATATTTGCAGTTTCGATATCTCGTGGAAATAGCCGGCGGCGGCCAGCTCCTGGTTGGCCGACCAGATGAAAAATGCCGGGATAGTGAATGTGATGCCGGCCGCGAGCGATTCGCCGGCCGAGCCCACTGTCTGGACGATATTGTTCTCCAGGACACTCACTCTCTTGAACAATAACCTCAAGACAGCCATAGAGATGACGGCCGCGGGAATCGAGGCCGAGATGGTCATGCCGAATTTCAGGGCCAGGTAGGCGTTCGCCACGCCGAAAAGTACCGAAATCAGGGCGCCCAGTATCAGGGCTCTCCAGGTTACTTCGGCGACAGACTGGCTGGCGGGGACAAACGGCTCGAATTTCTCTATGTTTTCATTTGATTTGTTCAAGGAGCCTCCTGCGCTGGGATGTGAGACGGTCCATAGTCAGAGTATATTAGGCCAAACCCGCGTTATGTCAAGTATTTAGTGTGCCGCGACTGCGGCCGCAGGACCATCATGCGGCCGCGCCAAATACGCATTTTCTGCGCTGGCAATCAAACGACAACGAATGTGACCAATACTACGTAAATAAGAATGTAAGACTGTAATTTTATGGAACACATTAGGTAAAAGATTGTACTATAGGGTGTGGGGCGCGGCGCCGCCTTGGAGGGTTGACATGCGGCGGCCAGGCCCCGACGAACAAACCACTTGACAGATATGGACTTTTTTAGTAACTATATAGTGGGTCCGACATCGCCATACGCTTTAGCTAATTTGATAAGAAAGATTCCTTTAACGATTCGCGTTACGGGACAAAGAGACGGCGTGGACAAATGGATTTACATTGTCCGTGTCACATAACCCGTTGACCTAAATAGCCTAGTGCTAGAGGAGGTGAACCTTGATTAAACGCGTAACAATTCTAACCGTAATTCTCACCATTATGCTTATGCCGGCAGTGATTTTTGCTAAGGCGAATCACCAGCTTGCCACTGCCGCTGAGCTTACTACCGCCGAAAACCTGGTTACGGTCCCGTTGCAGATCACTAACCAGGAAAGCCTGGTCGCGGCTGATATTCCGCTCAAATTCTCCGAGGGCGTGACCTTGAAAGAGGTCAACTTCGAGAATACCAGGGTATCGTACTTCGATATGAAGGCTGCTGTGATCGACAATGATAAGAATACGGTTGTAATTGGTCTTCTGCCTCAGATCTCTTCAGTGCAAAAACCAGACCTTAAAGCTGGCACAGGGACGATAGCCAATCTGGTTTTCGAGATCACTGATCCCACGATTGCCGAGATCTCTCTTGAAGCGATCGAAACCAGGGACCCTGATCATGAACTGATGTTTGTGTATCACGAGTTCGATGAGAACGGTGTTCCCAGCATTGTGGAAGTTTCTCCGGAATTCGAAGGAACGGTGGTATCTTTGGCCGGCCACGGCGCGGATTTGCCGAGAGCCTATTCGCTGAGCCAGAACTACCCGAACCCGTTCAACCCGACCACAAACCTCTCGTTCGATCTGCCGGTAGCGTCCAAAGTGAACCTGACCATCTTCAATGTGCTGGGTCAGGAAGTAACCACGCTGGTAGACAAGAAGATGGAAGCTGGCAGCCACACGGTGGAGTGGAACGCGGCGCGTTTCTCCAGTGGCGTATACTTCTATCGCATTTCGGCCGACAACTTCACTGAAACGAAGAAGATGATGATCCTGAAGTAGAGTAGCGTTTGATTCTGTTATAGCATTTACTAAGAAGTTTTGCCATAAAAGCCCTTTCCACAGTCACGGAAAGGGCTTTTTTTATGCGCCGCCGCTAATTCCTGCGCTGCTTCAGCCACAGAATATGCGTTCCAGCCCTTCTCCTCCGAGTTTCACGCACCATCGCTCCACCTAAGTCGTTATCGGAAAAGAACAACTAAGATTGCCGGTCGTTTGGCACATAGTTTGTTTCTTGTATGTGTGGCCGGGGACAGTAGTACTCTACGGCCGGCAGGATAAAACCTGTCGGTAGTACGGCCGGGCAGTCTTGGCGGTTAGCTGCTCAGTCACCCCGGTTGGTGAGGAGAAAGAGGTCTCAACGATTTGTTGAGACCTTTTATTTTTTGCCGGTTATCTGAAAAATCGAATGAATAGAACCCGCTAACGCACTATCACCCGGCTGGCTTCTTCATCTGTAACCGGACTCACCTCAAAGGCCCTGTCTTTGCCGTCATCCCTGACCCAAGTGACGGTCACCACCGGCTGGTCTTTTGCCGCGCTGTAACGAGCGGTAATCCGGGCAGCCTCTGTCAGGTTTTCTTCGGAGCCGTTTCCGATCAACAGGGTGACCGGGGACCCGATATTCAAGGCCTCGAGATGGCAGTGTAGCGGCTGTTTGCAGGCCAGGATCATTTTGTTGTCCTGTTCGTTTCTGCCGACAATGACTTTCGTGTCATGATCCAGCCGGAAATGGCGGCCGACGCGTAACAGGTTGAGATCGTCGAAGGTGATGTGCTCCGTATTGGCCAGCAAATCACGCAGGCGGTTGGAGTAACCGACATCCGTCAACAGGCAGCCGGATGCAGGCGAGGGATAGTCCTCCAGGCCGAACTCCTGGGCCAGTTCCAACTGCCGCTTGCGGCTGCGACCTGAAATACCCTCTAGTTCGTCGCGATCCACCAGGCCGCTCAGTTCCGCCTCGGTTGGCGGCAGAAGTTTGGCGGAAAGCGGTCTGAGAAGCTTCCCTTTGAGCCCCGTCTGGTTGATGACGAGATTCAATTTGTCCCGGACCTGTGACATCGGCCGCTGTCCCAGAACCTCACCGGTGATGATGAAATCGGCGCCAACCATCTCCATGAGTTCTTTGGCCTCGTTCAGCATCAGAATCCGGCAGTCGGTGCAGACGTTCATATTCCTGCCCCGGCCAAAACGGGGGTTTTTGACGATATCGACGAATTTCTGCCCCAGGTGCATAAGTTTGACATTGAATCCGAATTTTTCAGCCGCCGGATACGGGTCGGACCCGCACGACGACCGGTCGCCGAGATCACATCCAAAATGTGTCATGAAAGTCAGCGCCGTCACTTCAATATTCTGGCGCAAGATTAGCAGGATGGCCAGCGCCGAGTCCAGTCCTCCGGAAAAAAGGGCGATGGCATGACCGCGTTTCTCTCTATTTGTAGTAGACATCGAGTCCGTCTTTCCTGTAATCCAATCGTAGTATGAGCTTTCGGCAACACACCCGTACTACGGGCCAGGTCGCGCTCTTCTTTGAATGAATATAAGCCTTTGGGCACAATGTCAAAGGTCAATTTGCCTTGACTTGCCTCTCGACAAGGCCTAAAATATTCCATTACAATGAGGTGAGGACTGCCGCTATTTTCAGGCTACTTAACAACTGGTTAAAGCGCTTTGCTTATCAAAGCCAGGAACTGTTTTACTTCTCGATCAAAATGGTTCGGGCCTTGTTCGCCCGGCCGTTCTACGTCCCGGAGACTCTGGAGCAGATGTATCTCATCGGGTTTGGCTCACTGTACCTGATCGTCCTGACCGGTATCTTCGCCGGCGAGGGCTTTGCCCTGGCGTTTTCGGTCGAACTGGCCGACTTCGGAGCCAAGGACTACCTGGGCCGGATTATGTCAATTGCCATCATCCGCGAACTGGGCCCGATTCTGACCGGTCTGATGGTGGCCGCCAGGGTTGCCTCGGGGATTACGGCGGAAATCGGGGCGATGAAATCTTCCAACCAGATCGATGCCATGGTGGCCTTCGGCATTGACCCCGTGAGAAAAGTGGCCGTGCCCCGCCTGGTCGCGCTGGCGCTGATGGTGCCGGTACTCACAGTCATTTGCGACGCCATCGCCATCATAGGTGGCTACCTGGTGGCGGTCTTCGTGGCCCACGTGTCATCGACCATGTACTGGTCGGCCGTACGCGACCGACTGCTGTTCGGGAATATCTTCATCGGTCTTCTGAAACCGGTCGTCTATTCCTTTATCATTGCCTTCATTTCCTGTTACAAGGGCTTTTCGTCCAGCGGTGGCACCAAGGGCGTCGGGCGGGCCACCACCGAATCGGTCGTACTGACCTCGATTAGTATCCTGGTGATGAATTTCTTCATTACCAGGATTGTCTTCACGCTCATCAAGGGGTGGCTATGATCGAGTTGAAGAACATCAGCTTTGCCTACGAGGAAAGACCGATCCTGAAAAACATCTCCTTCAAAGTCGGGCCGTCGGAGTCCCTGGTTATTATGGGGCCGTCGGGTTCGGGCAAGTCGACCATCCTGCGGCTGATTCTCGGTCTGGAATGCCCGCAGGAGGGCGAGATTTTCATCGACGGTCAGAACATATGCACCATGAAGGAAAAGCAGAAGCGGCAGGTTCGCAAGAAGATGGGGATGGTTTTCCAGGAAGGCGCCCTGTTTGACTCCCTGACGGTAGGCGAAAACGTCGGTTATTACCTCCTGGAACACACCAACATGTCGGACGAGGAAGTTACGGCAAAGGTGACGCAGATGCTGGGTTTTGTCGGTCTGGACGCGGACGAAATAATGGACGTTCTGCCCGACCAGCTGTCGGGGGGCATGCAGAGGCGAGTCGCCATCGGCCGGGCTCTTTTGTCGGCCGACCCCAGTGTGATGCTCTATGACGAACCGACGACGGGACTTGATCCGAAGGCCACCGAACAGGTGCTGAACCTGATCCGGAAACTGCGCAACGAAAGGACGCTTGCCACCGTTGTGGTGACCCATCAGATTGTGGATGCTATCTCGATCGCCGATCGCTTCGTAGTCCTGCTGGCCGGGGAACTGGTTTTCGATGGGACCGTCGAAGAACTCCGCGACAGTACCGATCAAGGAGTCGATAAGTTTCTGGGGCCGTTCCGAGCTTCCTTTGAAAAGGTCAATCGGCGGCAGTTTGTGCGATGACAGCCGAACCAGGCAGATGCCGAGGAGCCATAAGCTCCTTTAGATTTGGATAATAATAAGGATGGAAGAGTGACGATATGAAAAGATCAACGGTCATTAAGTGGGGAAACCTCAGGACCGGTATCCTGGTGATGATTGCCGTTGCGGCCATGCTGTGGGCCTCGTTTACCGGCGGCGGCACATCCATTTTCTCCAGCAAGAGCCAGTTCGTCTGCTATTTCAAAAACGTCAGTGGGCTGGTTGCCGGTTCGCCGGTGTGGATGTCCGGAGTCGAGGTGGGCAATGTCCGCTCCGTCAAGTTTGTGAGTCTGGATACCCTGCGCCAGATACGCATTGTCTGTCGGATAAAGAAATCGGTGTGGCATTTACTGACCGCTGACGCTCAGGTACAGTTGGGAACCATCGGTTTTGTCGGCGACAAGTACGTCGAGATCATCCCCGGTAGTCCGGACAAGCCACCTATCGACGAAATGGACATTGTCCCCACGCGCGATGCCGGTAGTGCTCATGCCATGTTTAAGGCGGGGGAGGAGGCAATAGGCGAAGCCGGATCCGTCGTCAGCAACCTCGATACGTTGCTCCTGCGGATGAACCGCGGCGAGGGAACACTCGGCAAGCTGGCCACCGACGAAGAACTGTACCGTGAAATGACGCGCCTGCTGGGAAACCTGACAAAACTGACTTCCGACCTGCAGAAGAACCAGGAACGGCTCGTCAAATCGATCGAACAGACCTCCGATGCCCTCGTGAATGTCAGCGACCAGGTCAGCAAGAACACCGGCACTCTCGGCAGGATCGTAAACGACCCGGCCCTTTATGACAATCTGGCGGCAACCTCGGCCCGCCTGGATACCATCATGTACAAAATCAACACCGCCGAGGGCAGCCTGGGGCTTTTTGTCAACGACACGGCGCTGTATTCCGAATTCACCAACCTGATGGCCCGCGTCAACAACCTCGTGACCGATATCCAGGCCAACCCGAGGAAGTATTTCAAGTTCAGCGTGTTTTAGGGGTTCAAGCAGCCCTCACACCGGCGTGTAGGCCAGCATATACTCGAGCAGTTTGACGGTCCCCTCCTTGCCGCCGTCACCGACTTCCATCGGCGGGCCGACACAGGCCGGACAGCCGGACGCGCAGGGACATTTCCGGACATGATCCAGGCAGGATTCAAAAAGGCGGGCCGATTCGCTAAACAGCTTTTCTGACAGCCCCACGCCGCCGGGGATGTTCTCATAAACATAAACAGTCGGCTTTTCGGTAAACGGCGCCCGCACCTGCGAGATGGACCGAAGGTCGCGCGGGTCGCACATCACCCACAGCGGCGCGATCTTGCCCAGCATATTAGCCAGCCCCCGCAAAGACCCGCCGAACTGTGACCCGTCGAGACCGATGCGGAAGGGAATATCCCCCGGGAAGGCATACCAGAAGGCATTGGTGTGCATCTCCAGCTCCGGCATCTCGAGCTTGCCCGAGCCGACGTTTTCATGTGTCTGGAACTTGATTTTTTTGAACATGACGGTCACGTTGGTCACCGACACTTCGCCATGGCTCATTACGGCGTCGCCGAAAAGCTCCTCGTTGTTGACGGCCAGCACTTTCAAATCGGTTTTGGTCTCGGCGTCGGTGTAGTAGTCCACGTCGACTTCCTTGACATAAGCTTTCTTGCCCTCCCAGTCGAGCCGCGTTACCTGGTACTGCTCGGCGGCGTGCAGGTAAATGGCTTCCGGATGCAAAAAGATCGGCGCCGAGAAATAGTCCACCTCTCCGATGACCTGGGAATTCCTGCTTTCGTTGAGAATGACAAAATTGTCCGGCGAGGCCGAACGGAGAGAGATTTCCTGGGCCGGGTAGATATCCGAGGACCAGTGATAGCGGTCGCCGGAGTGACGCACGATGTTTTCATCGGCCAGGTAATCGAGTATCTCCGCGGTGCCGTCTTCGCCGGCAAGCTCGTTGCTGTCAAAAGGCAGTTCAAAGGTGGCACACTTGAGGTGATTGGTGCGGATTATCAGGTTATCCGGGTCGATTATGCCCGACTCGGGAGTTTTGTCGAAGATATATTTGGGCTCGCCGCAGAGGAACTGGTTGATGGCCGTGGAATTGGCCACCATGATAGTCAGGGCGGTGCCGCTGCGTCGGCCGGCGCGACCGGCCTGCTGCCACAGGGAAGCGATAGAACCGGGGTAGCCGACGATAATACTCACGTCAAGGCTGCCGATATCGATACCCAGCTCCAGGGCGTTGGTCGACACCACGCCCGTTATCTTGCCATTGCGCAGGCCCGATTCTATCCGCCGGCGTTCATTCGGCAGGTAGCCGCCCCGGTATCCGGCTATTTCGATGCCGCGACCGAAATCGCCTTTTAATTCTCTCTGGAGATATGTCAGCAGCACCTCGACATAGAGGCGAAAGCGGGCAAACACGATCGTCTGCACCCGGTGCCGCAGAAACATGGCAGCCAGCCGCGAGGCCTCGTTGATGGATGATTTACGTATGCCTAACTGTTTGTTGATCACGGGCGGATTGTACAGCAGGAAGTGCCTCTCTCCGGAAGGTGCGCCGTTGTTGTCGATCAGGGTAACTTCGCGGCCGATAATCCGACGAGCCAGGTCATCGGGGTTGGCGATGGTCGCACTGCAACAGATAAAGAGAGGATCGGAGCCGTAGAAGTTGCAGATGCGCCTGAGCCGCCGAATGACGTTGGCCAGGTGCGAGCCGAAGATGCCCCGGTATTGATGCACTTCATCGATCACCACGTACTTGAGGTTCTCGAACAACTTGATCCACTTGGTGTGATGGGGGAGGATGCCGGTGTGCAGCATGTCCGGGTTAGTGATAACAATATGTCCGGCCGAGCGAATCAGCCGGCGCGCCGTCTGGGGCGTATCACCGTCGAAAGTATAGGTCTTGATATCGACATCGAGTTTCTGAATGAGGTCATACAACTCGCTCATCTGGTCCTGTGACAGGGCCTTGGTCGGAAATAAATACAGGGCGCGGCTGTCGGGGTTCTTGAGGACCCGGTCGAGCACTGGCAGGTTGTAACACAGCGTCTTGCCTGAAGCCGTCGGCGTCACCACCACGACGTCTTTTTCTTGGCCGATGGTCTCAATGGCATCCTTCTGGTGAGAATAGAGCTGCCTGATGCCTCGCTGCCTCAGGGTGTCGACCAGACGCATGTCGAGCCTGGCCGGGAAATCGGCATACACAGCCGGCCGGGGCGGGAACTTTTTCCAGTGAGATACATTCCGGCTGACGGACGGGTCGCTCTTGAGCAGGTCTATTATCTGGTCCAGGTTCATGCGCTAACGTTGACTCGAGGGGTTCAAATCTGGCCTGTCAACTGGCGTTGGCAGATATCACAGAATCTTTCACTTTTGCTGTCGATGTCCAGCATCATCTGGCTAAAATAGTTCACACATTTGGGGTTGCGGCATTGCCCCAGGCTAAACAGGTGCGCCAGTTGATGGATGGCCTCTTTGTAGAGACGGGGGTAAACCTTGGCGTCGTCTTCGGGCAGACCGTAGAACTCCTGGCGTATCTGGAAAAGGGATACGACGGCTGTCCCGGCCACGACATCGGCGTGGCCGAGCACAAAGGCCTCGTCGGGCACATACAGGTCCTCTTCACACACGGCCAGCACCTTTTCACGACTGTTCGACTTGATGCGTTCGAGCTTGGCCAGAACTACCATGGCGTAATGCTGGTTGCGGACGACGTTGCGGGCCTCGTCGGGCACTTTCATGCCTTTGATGATATCGATAGAGCGGTGGAAAACCGGGCCGACATCGGCCGCGAGACGATTCACAATCATGAAGTCCACCTCACCCATCGGCACGACGACGATTTTCGATTTTAACAGCGCCATAATTCATTCTGCCGTAAAAAAACGGGTCCTGCTTCCGGTCGGTGCTACTTTCACTTCGGCTCTGGTGGCGCACCTGGGACACCAGCCCACAAATGCCGTGCCCTTTTTATTCAGGTAAATACGCGAATATACATGACAGCACTTGAAATGAATCCCCAGAAAGGGCCGTTTTGAAATCGCGTTTTTACCCTTCATGTCTGAAGAAAAGATACACAAAATAGCCTCAAAAGCAAGCTGTCCGGACTGCCCGCGGGCGCAGCAGCACCCGGCAAATCCGGCTATCGGTCAAAATGTGATACTGGATTTCGGCTATTTCTCCCCGGTAAACTCCTTCATTATCGCGACCGACGCCGAACTGCCCAGTCGCCCGGCCCCCGCTTGAAGAAGTTCCCGGCACTGAGCCAGGGTGCGGATACCGCCGGCTGCCTTGACGCCGATTTTGCCCTGGGCCGCCTGCGAGAGCCTGGCCACCTGCTCCACTGTAACGGGCCCGAAAAACCCGGTCGATGTCTTGACAAACTGGGCTCCCCCGGCCGCAACGCACTTGGTTGCCGCCACCTGCTGCTCTTCGGTCAGCTTACCGGCCTCTATTATGACCTTCAGAACGACATTGAAGGGGAGGCTCTTGCGTACCCGGCTGATCTCCTCGGTGACCCGGTCATAGTCGCCGGAGGCTATCCAGCCGATATTGGCTACCATGTCGATTTCACCGGCGCCGTCACTGACCGCCTTGGTGGCCTCGATAATTTTCATGTCGGTCCGCGAGGCTCCCAGGGGGAAACCCACCGCCGCCACGAGCCGCACATCGCTGCTGTGTAATTCCTCTCTGGCCTTTGACACCCAGACCGGGTTGACCGCAACGGCGTGGAAGTGATATTTGCGTGCTTCCCAGCAAAGCAGGGCGATATCGCTCTCGGTGACATCCGGCCCCAGGGCGGCATGGTCAAAGACCGCATTTAACTCCTGCATATTCATCCTGCTCGCTTTTTTGTCGAGCGTCACCTCGGACAGGAACGACCTGCCCGGGAAAGAATGCTCCAGACCGAAAAGGTCAGCCACCGTGCAGGCCACGTCGGCGAAGGTCTCGCGGGTACCGAGGTTAACACCCTTGCGAATTTTGCGCCCGTACACCAGCAGGGGAACGTACTCCCGGGTGTGGTCGGTGGAACTCTTCATGGTGGGGTCGCAGCCGTGGTCGGCCGTGATCAAAAGCAGGTCGTCATCGCGCAACGCTACGAGCAAATCCCCGAGCTGCCGGTCGAAGTCTTCCAGCCCCTTCGCGAACATTTTTTCGTCGTTGCGGTGTCCCCAGAGCATATCGAAATCCACGCAGTTGGCCATCACGAGTTGATGGAATCGATCGTCCCTGACGGTGCTAATGATCCGGGTCATCACCTCGTAATTGTTTTTGGCTTCAATCCGGGCGAAAAACCCGCGCCGGGCGTATAGGTCGTAAATCTTGCCGATCGAGACGGTTTTGAACCCGTTCGCTTTCATCAGGTCGAGGACGGTATCCGATGGCGGCGCCAGCGAGAAATCGCGACGCCCGGCGGTACGCTGGAAACCGCCCGGTTGACCCACGAACGGACGGGCAATCACCCGGCCCACACCATAGTCACCCTGAAGCAGGTCCCGGGCTATCTGGCAAATCTCATATTGCTTCTCCGGGGGGTACAAATCTTCGTGAGCCGCCAATTGAAACACCGAGTCCGCCGAGGTGTATAGAATCAGCGCTTTCGTCCGAAGGTGCTCTTCACCAAGTTCGTCAATGATCTCAGTTCCGCTGGCGGCCTTGTTGCCGATTGTCCGTACTCCGGCTTTTGATTCGAACTTCTTGACCAGCGCCTTGGGGAAACCATCGGGGAAAACCGGAAAGGCTTTATCCAGGACGACACCGCCGATTTCCCAGTGACCGGATGTCGAGTCTTTGCCGGCCGCTTTCTCGGCCATCTTGCCGAAACAGCCGACGGCCGCCTGCCGACCGGTTGCCCTGGGCCGCACGCCCTTTATGGGCGCGATATTCCCCAGGCCAAGGCTCTCGCAGTTGGGCATGTATAGTCCCCCGGTGGCGGCCGCTATGTTGGGCAAGGTGGCGGCACCGCGGTCGCCGTAGCGGTCGGCGTCAGGCAATTCTCCCACCCCGCAGGCATCGATGACGATGATAATTACCCGCTTGAACTGCATGAGGGCAATCTACATGCCACCCCAGCCTTTGTAAACATCTACTTTGAAAAGCCGGTCATAAAAAAGACCGGCAGCGCAGGCTGCCGGTCGGGGGCGTTGTTGACTGTCGCTGGAGCCTATTCGAAAGCCCGCTTTTTCAAGACGTATTCTGAGTCGATCTCGGATGCGATTCTGGTTTGAACAGTATCGGCGCCTTTGCTTTCCCGGCGCTCGCCGTCAATGACCCAGCGTTCCCGCTGCAGAACCACAACACCTTCCTTGTAGGCGAAATACATGATTCCGGTACTGCTGACGCGGTCAATACCGTCTCTCCAGACGGAGTCCTTGGGGTCGGGTACTATGGGAATAACCAGATTACCTTCATACTCAATCAGGGCGCAGTCATAGCCTGCCTCACGGGCCAGGGACTTGATGCGATAGGTGGTCGAGGCCTCAAGGTTTTCCTCGGGAAGCACCACCTTGGTCTCCTGGGTCCATTCCTTGCCCGGTGACATCTCCACAGACGGGAAGACCGGAATGCCTTGTTCGTAGTAATTTTTGATGTAGGCCGCTGATGATGACTCCTCTTCCTTGGCAAACGTGAAGTCGACAATCTTACCGTTTGGCTTTATCTTGAGCTGCAACTCTCGCTCGTAGGTGCTGGTGTCCATGACCGTGGAATCTTCCTTGCCGGGGCGCACAATGATCCAGGCGCCGCGCTCAATCACGTCGGCGGTGCCATCACTGCCGACACTTATGACTTCCTGTTCCACCTCGATGCTGTAAGTAATGAAACTCTCCTTCACAAGCGAATCCGCCCGGTAGGCTTTGGAACTGCTTTTCGTAGCCTGCTCGTAGTCCAAGGTCATACCCGGCTCCCATTTCAGCGTCAGCTTGATCTTTTTGTCGCCCTGGGTACAACCAGACACCAACGCCAGCAGGGCCACGATAACTGTTACTTTGGCGGTTTGTTTCAAGGTATCTCTCCTGTGATAATTTTCGTCAAAACTCTTCATTCCACCAGTCTGCCGGGACCGGGCAGCCTGGCATACTTCCCAAGCACTCCCGGCGGCCCCATCAGCAACATGCCGTTGAGCAGTCGGGATTGCTCATCGCGCGTGGCAAATCCCATCGTGTCATCAAAAAACAGGTCCTGCAGCGGCGCCGTTACCAGAACGGGCGACCGCTCGCCGGCCATCCGGGCAATCCGGCCTTCCTGCTGTTGACCGAGGTAGATTGCGGTGAACAGGATGAAGAGTGACGCGGCCACCGATACGATCGAACGGATGAAGGCGTCCCGACCCTGTCGCGGACGATTGTCGGTTGCGTCCGGCGAATAGCCATCCTCGCCCGCGCCGACAGTCCTGGCCAGTATCAGGTCGGTGGTTTCTTCCCAGTAATCTGCATCGGGATACGCAGTCTTGACGCTGGTCATCAACTCCTTGAGTCGCCGCGTTGCCTCGTACTCGGTACGGCACTCCGGGCACTGCTTCAGATGGCTGTTAACGAAGTCATGCTGAGCAGGCGCTAATTCATTGTCGGCAAAATCCTCAAGGAGCGACCACACTTGGCGGCATGTCATTCTTACTCCTTTACTTTCAAGCGCTGCCTTAAAATCTTCTTCAACTTCGAGCGGGCAATGTGGAGGTTGGATCTGACAGTGGCCTCGGGACACTCAAAGGCTTCGGCTATCTCTGATTTGCTGTATCCTTCGATGTCGTGCAGGATTGCCGTCGCTCTTTGCTTTGGTGGTAATTGGTCCAGAGCCCTGGCAACCTCCTCCATTATCCTCTTATTATCAAGCTTCTCGCTCGGTGTCGCCACTCGGCGCGCAAGGTCGAGCTGAATAACTCCCGGCAGGGACGAGCTGTCATCGCTCATGGTGCTGTGGCTCTTGCGCTTCCGAAGCAGATCGATCGAGTAGTTCGTGGCGATCCGGATCAAGAAGGTTGAAAAGTACTTTACATTTACTAACTCCTTACGTCGTTTGAAAACTCTGACAAATGTCTCCTGGACTACTTCATCGGCATCGAGATGATTTCGCAAAAGCTGGTAGGCCAGCGAGTAAATCTTCTGTCTGTACCTCCTAACCAATTCGGCGAAAGCCAGTTCGTCGCCCTTGACAAAGCTCTCAACCAGTTCCAGGATTGACTTATTCATACCCCGAAACTTTGCTTAGGTCATTAATATTGACGTTTTTGTATAACACCTGTTTAATGTACGTCTGCAAAAATAGATTGACGAACTCCAGAGCATAGCTTATGCTTCCCGGAAATAATTGTCAATCTTTTTTTAGACAACGACTTATAACCAAAACTACCATGACCGAAGACGTCGTCAGAGCCAATAAATATAAATTCTTCACCGTAGGTGCCATCGGCACCTTCATGGGAACCCTCAACGGCTCCATTCTTAACGTCGCCTTGCCGACCATCGCCGGGGCATTCAACGTCGGTGTTGACGTTGTGGCATGGGTGGTCCTCGCATATTCTTTGGCCCTGGTTTCCCTCATGATGGTGTTCGGAGCCTGGGCGGGCAGAAGAGGCTACGCGGCGGCCTATAAGTTCGGATATGCCTTATTCCTGGCCGGTTCAGTCATCTGCATCTTCAGTTGGTCGATCTATGCTCTTATACTCGGGCGCGTTATACAGGCTGTGGGGGCGGCCATGTTCCAGGCGGTGGGAACCGGTATGGTTACTCAGGTTTTCCCGGAGAAGGAGCGCGGCAAAGGAATCGGCATGATGGTGATGATGGTCGCCACCGGCCTCATGACCGGTCCGGTGCTGGGCGGTCTGCTTCTCGATATCTGGCCCTGGCAGTCGATCTTTGTCATCAACATTCCCGTCAGCCTGTTCGGTTTGTGGTTTGCCTTCAAGTATTTCAAAATGCTCAAACCGGAAGGTCAAGACGGCCGGATGAAAATCGCGGGAGCAATGGCCCTGTCGCTGGGACTGGCGTCCATGATGCTGGCTCTGTCGCTCTTGAGTGATTACCCGCTCTCCGACGTCCGTGTCTGGGGACTGGGCCTGCTGGCCCTGCTGGCTTTTCTGGCGTTTCACCGATACGAAACGCGCCCCCAAAGTTCTCTGATCGGTCTGGATATTTTCAATAATCGAGTGTTTTCCAGTTCGCTGGCCGCCATGCTGACCCTGTTTGCGTCCATGTCGGGGGTACTGATTCTGGTCCCTTTCTATCTCGAGCACATGAAACATCTCCGACCCCGGGAGGTTGGATTCTACCTGATCATCTTACCGGTGCTGATGTTCATCTGCGCGCCGCTGGCCGGCAGACTCTCCGACCGGATAGGCTATCGCTTCCTGACCGTTTTCGGAGTGCTGGCAAACGCTACCGGTCTGTTTATGCTGACCTGGCTGGAGGCCGACAGCTCCGCCTGGTATCTGATTTTTTCGCTGGTCGTTATGGGAGTCGGCTGCGGCGTCTTCAATACGCCCAATTCGTCCGCCTTGATGGGCTCGGTCAGGAAAGACCAGAGGGCGATCGCCTCGGGCATCCTTTCCACCACCCGGGTTATCGGCATGGCAGTCGGGATATCCGTAGCCACAGCCCTGTTTGCCTACTTCCAACAGTATTATGAGTCTCTGGGGCAAAGCAGCGGCGTTTTCATGGCGAGTTACCACAACGTTATCTTCATCTCGGTCATCATAGCCCTTCTGGGACTGCCGTTCTGCCTGTTGCGGGGCAGGGTCGCCAAACCCTCCGAAAACGCCCTGTGAGCTTACAGCCGACGTTGTTTCGGCTGGATTTCCCCTCAAGTTTTTCGTCACTTACGGCCACCTAAACATGCGCTCAGCTCTGCCGAATATAGCTATTGACAGCCGGGTTGACGGTTGGTATACTAAAATTCTGCGGATATTATGGGGCCATAGCTCAGCTGGGAGAGCGCTTGACTGGCAGTCAAGAGGTCAGGGGTTCGATCCCCCTTGGCTCCACCAAAATTGAGAAACCCCGCCTCAGGCGGGGTTTTCTTTGTCTTGACGGAGCCGCTGGCGGCTTTCGTCCTTGACCGCGAACGACCCGGCCAATCATTGCCGCAGGCGCGGGTACTGCTCCTCCAGATGCCTGACGTAATTCGTATCGAGCCCTTTTTCGATGGACCGCCGGTAAAGGGCAGCGGCTTTGCGGTATTGGCCCATCTTCAGGTGCGCATCACCCAATTTCTGAAGAACATCAAAAGTGACGTCATCCAAAAACGCCGCCTTGGTAAGGTAGTAGAGATACTTGTCCTGCTGGCGACGCGTTGCGCTGAGATTGGCCAGACCTACCCAGGAGCCCAACGAGAGACTGTCCAACTCCAGCGACGCACGCCACATCTCTTCTGCCTTCGCGAGCTGCCTGAGGTTGTAGTACGCATACCCCAGGTGATTATGGACGAGAGCACGGAAGGGATTCAGACCCCGGGAGATATTCAGCACTGCCCGGGCGCTGTCGTACTTTTTCGAATGCAGGTAACAGGCCCCCAGGTTTGTCCAGGCGTTCCAGTACAAAGCGTCAATTGAAACGGTCTGCTCCAAAAGCCGTTGCGCTTCGCCAAAGCGACCGCTGTTCATGAGTCCCTGCGCCTGCTCATACATACCCAGTTGCGGGTACTCTCGCTGTCGCCGGTCGTACTCGATCTGGGCGCTGGCGGCGTCTCCGATATCGGCATAGTAGTTTATCAACACGGCCTGGCCGTTGCGGTTTTTGGTCTTGTCCAGCTTGATGTGATTTTTGAACTGGACAATAGCCGTTTCGGGCATCATCTGGGTTGCCACCCGACCGGACAGGGCAACCACGCCCAGGATGATGGCCAAAATCGATAGTCGGGCATACGACCTTATCTTCTCCTTGTTGTCGACCATCAGGTAGAAGCCACCCATCACCAGCGGCAGACCCGCAAACGAGAACAAATCCCAGTCACGGGGCATTCCCAGTCTCGGATCGAAAATGAAAGCCGCCAGCCAACACGACGATGCCAGCACCGCCAGAAACCGATAAAGTTTCAGATTCTTGACCTTTCCCCACGGCAGCCGCGCGGTCGAGGCCGCCAGAACAAGCAGGCCGGGCAGAAGTATTATCAGCAGATTAGCATAGTCCAGGATATGGTTAACGGAGAACAGCGTATATCCGTCGACAGCCGGGACGATGTCGGTTACGGGCAGGAAGGCAAACCGAAAGAAGTAATTGGTCGTGTAGAAGTGATAAAGGACAAGGGCCGCTGCAATCAGGACGAGAGAAACAACGGCCGCCTTAACGACAGGGCTGATGCGCGAGAGGCGCCTCGCGATCCGTCCGGTGCCCAGGAGCAGGTAGATCGCACTGGGAATGAGTATAGCGCCGAAGATGTGAAAAATAATGGCAAAAGCCAGCGGGACGAGTATGACCCATTTGCTCAACCGGGCATTCAGCGCCAGCAGGCACGCCAGGCAGTAAACGCCGGCCGCGAGGACAAAAAGCGAGTAGTACTCGACATAGCCGAAAAAGAGAAGCATATAGCCGCCCGTAACACAGCCCAGCAGGAAAACAAGGCGGTCGGCCGCGCCGTTGAAAAGACGTCCGGCTGCAAAAGCCGCCGCAACTACAAATGCTATCCCGGAGAAAACAGAAACCACGCGGAAACTGGCCAGGGCGGCCGCCATCGGCTCACCCGGGAGGATGTTCTTCAGCCAGATGTGCACGAAATATTCACCGACCTCGCGATATTTTATCACGGGCTCCGGCTCCGCCAGGGCGGTCAGGGCCGAGTACCCGTCACCCAGAAAATGGGCGCGGTTGGCGAAAATGATGAACAGCACGCCAAAGAAACCGACTGAGACCAGCGAGATTACAAACCAGCTCCTGTCTCTTCGGACCGCCGGGGGCTCAACGGGTTGTGCCTGGTGTCGACCCCGGCCGACGAAGATCAGCGCCGGGGCAATCAGCGTAGCGGCAATTAAAACAGAAAGGGATATGCGCGGCGGCATGTATCCCCAGAGATTCAACCCCCATACCCGGTACTCAGGGGAAAAGGCGGTCACGACATACGCTGCCAGTGTCACGTAGTAACACAGCAGGGCTATGATCGGTATGATGGCAGGGTCTGTCGGAATAGCAGGATTCTTGTTCATACAGTTTACTTAATCGGCCAGAATTTGGTACTTTTCTACTCGGTCCAGCCGGAAGGTTCGTTCTGCCTGAACCTGCTCGCAGAAGGCGTGCAGGTAGTACCGCGCTCCCAGTTGATAGACGTTCTTGACATGGATGATACGGCAGCTCACCGGCTGGTTCGGTCCCCGGTAGTGTATTTCAACAGCGTGATTCTGATCCACTGCTTTCTGAAGCTCACTGTACTCCGGTGGCAGCGTCGCCGCCGACGCCGGCCCGTCTTTCAGGCTGTAGGTGACGAACTGCTTCACCAAATCGTCCAGACTATCGATCGGCGGGAATCTCGCGGCGGCATTGACAAACAACCGGTAAACGAGATGGGCATCCTGCAGCGCCCGGTGCTTCTGCGACGACGCTATCTGAAACTGCACCGCCAGCGACTCCAGCGAGTATGACTCCAGTTCCGGAAAAACCCGGCGGTAGATGTCCACCGAATCCAGGATTGGATTGCCCGCAAAGTCGAGGCCGCTGCGTCCCATCTCGCAGCCGAGGAATGATATATCGAAGGGAGCATTATGGGCCACCAGAATCGAGTTTTCCCCGCAGAAATCCAAAAATGACTCAAGGATCGGCTTGACTGTTGGCGCGTTCCTGACGGCGTCATCGGTGATTCCGTGAATTTTGATCACCTCATCCGGAATCGGCCTGCCGGGGTTGACCAGTTGCTGAAAGCGGCCCAATTCGCCCGCCTCCAGAGAGAACTTCACCGCCCCAATCTCCACCACGTGATTGGTCGGCGCCCACAGGCCGGTTGTCTCAGTGTCGAAGGCGACGAAGGTCTGTTTCTTAAGATATTCCGTAAGAGTCGCTTGTGACGGCATGAGTACAATATGGAGCATCCGAATTCGATTGACAATTCCTTTTTGCAGACTATCTTGCGGGGGAGAGGTAAAATGATGAAGCGGATGGTATCAAAAGCGACTCATATCCGGGTGCAGACCAAGCCCGTCCTTTCATTTGCCAGCATGTACAACGCGCTCGCCGCCTCCGGGCTTCAGGAAATCTAGCCTTATTGCGCACATCAGCCGGGCACCCGGAAATCTAACCCGGGCAGCCACTT
>CBFCYQ010000022.1:0-20238 GCA_965602205.1 uncultured bacterium
CATCGGCTCACCAATCGACGATCAGATCGCCAATCTGGTCATTGCCCAGATGCTTTTTCTGGAAGCCGAAGACCCGGACAAGGACATATTCGTGTACATAAACTCGCCGGGCGGCTCGGTGACAGCCGGCATGGCCATTTACGACACCATGCAGTTCATCAAACCCGACATCGCCACCACCTGCATGGGCATCGCAGCCTCGATGGGCGCCTTTCTCCTCGCGGCCGGCACCAAGGGCAAGCGGGCGGCTCTGCCCAACGGGCGGATCATGATCCACCAGCCGATGGCGGGCACCCAGGGGCAGGTCTCGGATATCGTAATTATGACCGAAGAGTTCACCAGAACCAAGAAGCGCCTGAATGAACTCCTGGTGGAGCACACCGGCCAGAATCTTGAGACTATCGAAAAAGACACCGACCGCAATTACTTTATGGGACCCGATGAAGCCCGGGAATACGGCTTGATTGATAAGGTCTATGAACTGAAACGAAGCGAACGCGAGACCGAGTGAGGTGAGGGTTCCCGGCCAAGCGTGATAAGCGCCAACGAACGATAGGAACAGATGTCCAAAGATACCCATTATCCCCGACTGCCGCATCGCTGCTCCTTCTGCGGTAAACCGTCCAGCCAGGTCAAACGGCTGTTTTCGGGCCATGATTCGTTCATCTGCGATGAGTGTGTCGAACTGTGTAACGATCTTATGCAAAACGCCCCGGATTTGCAGCAGGCGGACGAGATTAAGAATCTTCCCAGCCCGGCCGAGATTAAGAAATTCCTGGATACATACGTTATCGGGCAGGAAGAGGCCAAGAAAACGGTGGCTGTCGCTGTCTACAATCACTACAAGCGCATCAACGCCAAACTCGAAGCCCGGTTGGGCGGCAAGCTGGAAAGCGAGGCTGAAGACGTTGAGCTGGAGAAGTCCAACATCCTGCTGCTCGGTCAGACCGGCACCGGCAAGACTCTCATTGCCCGCTCGCTGGCCAAGTTTCTGAAGGTGCCCTTCACGATTGCCGACGCTACCGTGTTGACCGAGGCCGGATACGTAGGCGAGGACGTCGAGAACATCCTTGTTCGGCTTTACCACGCCGCCAACTTCAATGTGCAGAAAACCGAACGCGGGATTATATACATCGACGAGTTGGACAAAATTTCCCGCAAGGAAGGCAATGTTTCGATTACGCGTGACGTGTCCGGCGAAGGCGTCCAGCAGGGGCTTCTGAAAATCCTGGAGGGGACCGTCGCCAATATTCCGCCCAAAGGCGGGCGCAAGCACCCCGAGCAATCGTTTGTGCAGATCGACACCACCAACATCCTTTTTATCTGCGGCGGCGCTTTCGACGGTCTGGAAAAGATCATTGCCCGCAGGGTCGGCAAAAGGACGGTCGGGTTCGATGCCGAGAAACGCTTCATCGACCACAACTCTCCCGAAATTCTCGATCGCCTGGCGCCGGCCGACCT
The DNA here is from genome assembly GCA_965602205.1 of uncultured bacterium. Lineage (GTDB taxonomy): Bacteria > Zixibacteria > MSB-5A5 > GN15 > FEB-12 > DAOUUR01. Next base: position 1,462 of record CBFCYQ010000022.1, read on the forward strand.
GATCGAATACGGCCTCATCCCGGAACTGGTGGGTCGCATCCCCGTCTCCGCCGCCCTGCACCCGCTTGACGAGGCGGCCCTGCTGAATATCCTGACCAAACCGAAAAACGCCCTGACCCGGCAGTTCATCAAGCTGTTCGAAATGGATGGTGTGAAACTGTCTTTCGAACCGAAGGCACTGAAAGCTGCCGTCAAGCTGGCGCAGGAACGTAAGACGGGCGCCCGCGCCCTGCGATCCATCTTCGAAAGAGCTATGCTCGATATCATGTTTGATATCCCCTCAACTGAGGAAGTAGAGGAAGTGATTATCACGGCTAAGACGGTTACGGAGCATGCCAGGCCCAAGCTGATCAAACGATCTCAGGAGAAAAAAGCCGGGTGAGATCAACCCCGACTTCTATCTCCCCAAAATAAGAAGCCGGTCCCCGCGAGCCACTGAATACGGGGGCCGGCTTTCCGGTGTCTGCGACTCACCACGCCCTCGCTGCGGGTTATAACACGTTAGACAATGTTCCGCCTTGCCGTGGTTTCTGAATTGAGGCACATATGCCCACACGACAGCCTCATAAATCGATTCGATGGGCTACCATAAATTGAACAACCGCTTGACAAGCGGGTTAAATATACTCAAACTCCGGCCGGCACGAACAGGTCGGAAAAACGAAGGCTATGATGTACAGAGAGGCGTCTGCAGATTGAGAATAACGCGCGCTGTCAAATATATCCTGCTGTCGACGGTTTTCTTTGCGCTAATGAATGTCGGCGTCAAGTTCCTGGCGCACATCCCCGCATACGAAATCGTGTTTTTTCGGGCCCTGGTCTCACTTATTATCTGCTACTTCCTCATTCGCAGGGCCGGGCTGTCTCCCTGGGGCAACAACAAACGGGTTTTGCTGTTTCGGGGTCTTTCCGGAACGGCGGCCCTGTTGATGTATTTCTACACTCTGCAGCACATGCCGCTGGCCAGCGCCGTGACAATTCAGTATCTGTCACCCATATTCACGATCATCATCGCCGGCGTCATGCTCAAAGAATCGCCGCGACCGATCCAGGGGCTGTTTTTTCTGGTGTCATTCGTCGGCGTTCTGATGATAAAAGGTTTTGACACGCGGGTAGCGGTACCCGATCTGCTCATTGGAGTCGCCGCGGCTGTTTTTTCCGGGCTGGCCTACAATTTTATTCGCAAACTAAAGGCCAGCGATGATCCCCTGGTGGTCGTGTTCTACTTCCCCCTGGTGACGGTTCCCATGGTAGGCTCGTACACCCTGGCGAATTGGGTAAGTCCATCACCGGGTGACTGGGGCGTGCTGGTACTGATCGGACTGGCGACAACGGTGGCCCAGGTCTTTATGACCAGGGCATATCAACTCGAGCGCGCCGCCAACGTGGGCAATTTCAACTACCTCGGTTCGGTGTATGCCATTGTAATCGGTCTGTTTATATTTGGCGAGTCAATCGAGCTACTCGGCCTGGCCGGCATAGCCCTCATCATCGGCAGCGCCATTATGAGTTCGCGCCACCGACAGCCTTCGGAATAGACTGACCGCCTATCAGATTGCTCGGCGATTCTACCCAGCCCGCACAAAAGCTAAACCCCGGCGATTCAGCTTACTTGCCACATTCCTCGTCGAGAGTGAATTTGACTTTGAATTTCACCCACACCGCGACAGGTTTGTCGCCTTGAACAGCCGGTTCGTAGCGACACTTGTGCGCCGCTGACAGAGCCGATTTATCCAGTGATGGCACGCCGCTGGACTTGGCGACAAGAGCTTTAACGGTGTTTCCCTGCTTGTCCACCAGCGCCTTGATCCAGACATCGCCTTCGATTCCCTGCTTTTTGGCGTCGGCAGGATAATCCGGGATCGACCGATAAATCAGTTCCGGCATGCGGTCTACCGCCACCAGGGTGTCGGGCACTTCCTGAATGTCATTATCTGTAGCCCGGATCGCCGTTGCCGACATCAGTACCAACAACGATATTGCCGTTACCAGGACCCGGGGCTTGAAAAACTGCTGCATATAGGCCTCCCTCACGATAAAAGCGACTCACTTACAGACGCAAGCCTGATGGTCTTCCACTAAAAAGACGAGCCAGCGTTCGACATGTTCAAATCCTGCAGAGACGACAGGAACGTTAATCCTGCTGTCAATCCAAAATACAGGGGGAAATAGCTGCTGCGGACCGGCTCCGAGTGCATTATCGGCAGGGGAACAAGCCAACCAATCCTGTTGTTTATTTGCCCAGTGTGTTTAAAGCCAGTGAGACCCGGATCAGATTGCCTAAAAATGGGGCCACAACGAGCCGATAAACGAAGAATGGCACTTAATCGGACAAGAAAAGTACTTATCGCCGGCAGCGTCGTGGCCGTCTGGCTGATCCTGGCCGGTTGTCTGCTGACTGAGGGTAAAGACGAGCCTTCCTCGGAAGGGGTCGCCATCGACCCTCTAATTGACAGTCTGGCGGACGTTTACCGGGGAGCGCGACGAGCGGCGCGGGCCCATGATCGGGCTGCCTTTTTTGAGCTTCTCGACTCAGCGAAAGCGGCAAGTATCTCCAAAACAGCCCGGAAATACGGTTATAACGCCATAGACTCCTATATTGCTCACCGGGTGTCGTCATGGCCCGAGCTGGATACTCTCAAGCTTCATGAGTCCAAAGATTGTGAGGACTACGTCCGGCTGACCTACCTTGGACCCGTACAGACCTTTGGTTTTCAAGACGCACGTGTCATGTACACCTTCCTGCTTTTCAAGCGATGCGGCAACCACTGGCGACTCACAGCCATGTCCAGCCTGCAAAAAGACCAATACGGTTTGTACGGATACGAACTGTCGTATCATGAGACAGATCTTCCGCCTCAATTGAGATTTCCACGTAAATTCTAAAAAGGCCGTCGCCCGGGACAGGGATTGGCAGTATTGCCTTAAGCCTTCTCGCCTGGGGCGATTACCGCTACGACGACCATCCCGCTGTTGTAATCTACCAGAGTGCAATCAATTAGAGCGGCGCTGCTGATCGCGGCTGACGGCCCCGGTCGGTTTTTACATTGCTCGCATCTATGCCGGCGATTATATTTTAAATTCCAAAAATGTTTCTGGAGAAAACCATGTCGGATAAAGTAAAAAGATTTGAAAGAGAGCGCGAAGAGCTCAACCAGGTGGTTCTGGCCCGGGATAATATTGATATCAAGAGGTTTTTCGCCCTGGACAATGCCGTTTACCGCGATGGTGCGCTCGACGCCAAAACCAAGGAATTGCTCGGCCTGGCGGCATCACTGGTCCTGCGCTGTGACGACTGTATCACCTATCACGTCATCAGGGCCAAAGAAGTTGGAGCGACCGACGCAGAATTCGACGAAGTGATGGCTATTGGCATGGTTGTGGGTGGATCGATTACCATCCCTCACGTGAGAAGGGCCGGACGGCTCTGGAAGGAGATGGAAGACTGATGGTAAAGGGCCTGCTGGTTGTTGCCGGTCTGCTGCTACTGACAGCGCCGGTTCTCGGGAGTGGAAATCCCCCCGAAGACATTGACTATGAATGGTATAAGGAAAATTACGACTTCATCGCCATACCCGACACTTTCTTCACCTATGAGGGCGAGTTTATCATACCGGACGGTTTTCACCGCCCGGACTCGACCGAAATGACACCCTATCAGTATTGGATTTCACACTTTCCAATCTGGCACCACGGCAAGTCGGTCGGCGAGATAGGTGGTCGACGAAAATACAAGTACACGGAAATCTGCCGGTCAGTGCACCTGCCGTGGCGCACTCGGCTGTTTACCGATTATGGCATACCCTTGCGGCTTCTGGCGGAATTTCTCAGATTTCAACACCGGGATTATGACCTTAAGATTCTGCCCAAAAAAGGCGAATTGCTGACCTACGAGAACTGGCTGAAAGGCAAGCCGGTGTACAACAATGTACGGGAAGTATACATCCAACCTTCCGAACAGCGTGACTCAAGTGCCTCCGAATACTATGCCTTCCTCGCCATATGTCAGGAAAACACCAGGTATAAAAGCCTGACGAACAACTGCGATACGATAGCCGAATCCGACCTCGCTCCCGGTGATCTGTATATCGGGTACGACAAATCGGGCAAAACGGGTTTTGTCTACGTCCTGATGAACATGTTTATCAACGACCAGGGGAATAAAATATACGCCTTCGCCACCGGCTGCCCTTTTGCCTGTGATTTCCACATGCCGCTCGTAAACGAAGACCGCAACGACCCCTGGCTGACGGTCGAGCAGATCACGTCTCTTGCCCCTGCAGCCGAGCACACCGGTTTCTATCGACTGAGAATTAAATGAGTGCCGGACAACGCTTCTTCGGACGCGACCGATCGGTTTATACGGCTGCCGGGAAAATATTTCCTTGATTGCAGGGACGATCCACCATTCTTTGTTAGCGGCTGCGCGACCGACGTTTGAATGAGCACAGAGGCCGAGTGAACCGGGAGATCCCGCCGCGATTACCGAAAACCCGGTTGGCGTGCGGTCGGAGATGCCCATGGCGTCTCGCTTTTGAAGTTGTCGCAAGGTAGACATGTCCGATGTGACTGCGACACGGCCAAAAGATCATTGAAGGCTGAAAATTGGAGTCGGGCTCGCTCACTAAAGATGGAGATTTGTATTCCTTGAAGTATAAGCGGCTTCACGACTGGCCGACCGACAAGCTTGAGGCGGCCGCCATCCAGTTCGAGTTGGCTCAAAAGATCAGTTTGCAGGATAACCTCGAGACTCCGCAACTGATCGCGGCCGTGGATACGGCCTACGGACTGGACGGGCAGCTTGTCTACGCTGCGGCGGTCATCACGACTTTTCCCGAAATCGAAGAAGTAGAGCGAGTTTTCTACCAGGCACCGGTAAGCTTCCCCTACGTCCCGGGGATGTACTACTTTCGCGAAGGGGCCGCTATACTGGAAGTGTTGGAAAAATTACGCAACGAACCGGATCTGCTTATCATCCATGGTCACGGAATCGCGCACCCTAAGAACTGTGGTATGGCCTGCTTCATCGGTCTTGCCTTCGATAAGCCGTCGATAGGCTGCGCCCGCAAGCTTCTCGTGGGCAGGCATCGCGAAGTAGCTTTGCATAAGGGCGGCCAACAACCCATCATTTGGCGGTCTCAGGAGGTGGGCATCGCATACCGGGCAAAGGACGGGGTCAAACCGATTTACATGTCACCCGGATATAAATGCAGCCTGCAGCACGCCCGTGATATAGTGGTGATGAACCTGCGCGGCTTCCGCCTGCCGGAGCCGCTACGGCTGGCTCATCTCTATGCCAACAAATACAAGCGCTACCAGGAACGTAAAACGGCCGAAACTGGAGAGTCGGTAGTCTGACACCTTATCTCGAAGCCGTAAGGAGTGTAACATTTTGAATTCACTGAAAAAGGAACTCTTGGAACGTGTACGGAAACTGCACCGCCAACAGGTAACCTGGCGGCGCGATTTCCATCGACACCCGGAACTGTCTAATCAAGAGTTCAGGACCACCGCCAAACTGACCGCGATAGTCAGAAAGCTCGGACTTAAGGTCATTCCGATAAAAATGAAAACCGGCCTCCTGGCGGAATTGGCCGGCAAACATCCCGGTCCAACGGTCGCTATTCGGACTGATATCGATGCCCTGCCCGTCACCGAGCTAAGCGGTCTGCCTTTTGCGTCAGAAGTTGACGGATGCATGCACGCCTGCGGCCATGATGTTCACATGGCTACCGTCTTGGCGACAGCGGCGGCGCTCTCCAAAATGAAAGAGCATATACATGGGAAGGTTCGCTTCATATTCCAACCCGACGAGGAGATGCCGCCGGGTGGGGCCAGGCCGATGATTGAAAACGGTGCCATTGACGGCGTTTCGGCTGTCTTCGGGCTGCATGTCGACCCGATGCTGCCGACGGGAATGATAAGTACCAGGGATGGTATATCGATGGCCATGGTAACTGATTTCGATCTGGTGATCCACGGCAAGGGAGGCCACGCCGCCAGCCCGCACTGCGGCGTCGACGCCATTGTCACGGCGGCGGAAGTAATAGAGTCAATACAAAAGGTCACCTCGCGTGAGATCAGCCCGACGTCCCCGGTTGTTATCCACTTTGGCATGATAGAAGGCGGCGTGGGACGCAATATTATCGCCGATCGCGTGACCCTGGCAGGCACGGCCCGCGCCCTTTCGGACACGGCCGGACGGCTGGTCCCGAAGCTCATCAAAAGAACTGCGGACGGCGTCTGCCGGGCCCGGGGGGCAAAGGCGGAGATAAACATCGGCGCCGGATACCCGCCGCTCAGAAACGACCCGGCTATAAACCGTGTCTTCGAGAAAAATTACCGACTTCTATACGGTCGGGGCAAAATCAAGACCACCAAACCGGTTCTGGGAGCGGAGGATTTTGCCTGTTACGTGGAAAATATACCGGGGGCCATGTTCTTCCTGGGTATAAGAAACCGAAAGATCAAAGCCGATAAGATCTGGCACTCCCCCGATTTCATCGCTGATGAACGAGCCATGGAATACGGTACGGCCCTGCTGGTCTCGTCGGCGCTCAACTATTTGGCAGGTGATTAGCGGTGAGAGTCCTGGTCAAATGCGTGATTATCCTCGGTCTGGTTCTGGCTGCGGGCTTTTGCACCACGGCCGAAACGCTCGAGAACCAGATGATAACATATGCCGATTTCGGCTTTGTCAATCACGTTACGGCTTCGATCGATCATGTTTACTTTGCCACGACCAACGGGATAATCCGCTACAAGAAAATCGAGGCCCGCTGGGCGGAGCCTCTCACGGGTTCGGGCGGCATTGACGACCGGGACATCAAGAAGATCTGGGTCGACACTTTTGATGAGAAAATTTATGCCGCCACCGGTCTCGGCTATTTTGAATACGATCTGCTTTTCCAGCGGTGGTACCCCATTACCGACATCCCTCCCCTTGAGACCAGCAATCGGCATATCCGGGCTCCCCAGGTCCTCTACCCGCCTTTTTCATACAATTACTCGGGCAGTGATGAGATCCTGATTGACGCTTACGGCCGGTATTATTCGTTTAGCGACGTTCTGGATGACAACTCCGGGACGCTGTGGATCGGCACCTGGGGACACGGCCCGGCCAAAGCCGGGGCATCCTCCGGGATTATTGACCTTCTTCCATATGGCCTGCTCCAGAATCGAGTCAACGCGGTTTACAAAGACGGGCCAATCCTGTGGGTCTCGGGCGCGGTATATGACAGTTATCGCACGGGCATCTCCGTTTTTGATACCGAGAATAACCGGTTCCATTACATCGAGTCCGGTCTGGATAACGATTTTCCGGCCGTCGACGTCAACTGTCTTTCCGGTGACAGCGATTACATATTCGTGGGAACCACCACGGGACTTCTGGTCTTCGACAAGGAAATAGAAAAATTCGTGCGGAGGATATCGACCCGGACGGGCCTGGCCGATAAAAACGTGCTGAGTCTCGGTATAATCGGGGACTCGATATTCGTGGGCACCGAGAGGGGTCTTAGCATACTCAACTTTGAGAATGACTCCCTTGTAGCGTCCATCCCGGAGCCTTTCCTCAATCGAATTGTGTACGATTTCGAGGTGGCCGACTCCGCGGTCTGGATTGCCACCGATGACGGGGTCTTCCGCCTTGAGGCCTCTTCGGGAAACGTGCAACGATTTCAGGACCCGTCTTTGATTCTTTTCAGCCGCGTGTACGATATCGAGAGTTTCCGGCAGGATTTATGGTTTGCCGCCGATGCCGGCATTTTGAAGCTTGATTTGAGCACCGGCGATCTCGAGCCGTTCCGACAAGTCGCCCAAAAAACCGGCGCCCGTGCCCTGGCCGTCAACGGGCAGGTGGCGGCCGTCGCCTCGGACCGGGGGCTGACCCTCATCCACCATAACGTCGCTCGCCCCTATAGCCGGGAGTTTACCACCGACGACGGCTTACCGTCGAATTACGTCTTCAGCCTGGTGATGGACGGCGATTACATGTGGGTGGGCACCGACCGGGGTCTCACCCGCTTCTGGTGGAACAACCCCAATCGCGTGGACTGAGCGGAGCCGGCGGCGATGTTTTAGAGTTGATTACCGGCATGTTATTTGTTAAATAGCAATTAGTTCGTGCGACGCTCTCTGTTTGCGAACTGTAACCGGCCATGATGAAGAATGTTTAAACCTTTCAACAATGCCTGGATAAAGCTGATAGCCCTGGTGATGGGGTTGCTTTTGTGGATACATGTCGCCACGGAGAAAGTGTATGACCACGAGATCAGTCTGCCCCTCGTGGAAATAATACTCAAGGACCAGTTAACCCTAGCCAGCAACCCGCCCGAATCACTGACTGTGATGGTCTCGGCCAGAGGCAAGCAGTTGCTCCGGCGCAAGTGGCGGCAAAGAGGCATCCGAGTCAACGCCACCCAGGTCTCTACCGGCCGCGAGGAGATAGCTCTTACCGTCGCTAACACGTCGCTTATCGGCGCTGAGGATGTAACTCTCGATGAGATACTGGCGCCCAACAGCATTACTCTGCAGGTCGATTATCTGGCGCAGAAGACGGTTAAAGTGATTACCGACGTGGCTACTTTCCCCGACGAGGGATACACCGTGCGAGCCATCACCGGACCCGAACCACCTGAAGTCACTATTGCGGGTCCGCGCTCGCTGCTCCAGAATTACTCGTCGATTTCGACGGAAAGAAAGGAAATCAGGGGCATCAGAACGGATTTGACCCTGTCAGTACCGCTGGCCGATCCGGAGGGATACGGTATTGTCCTCACTCCCGATTCGGTCACCGTGTCACTCGAGGTGGTGCCTGTCAGGACCCGCGTGTTCGAAGATGTCCCGATTGTAGTGTACAACAGTCCCGCCGACCGGACCGTCAAAACAAGACCGCCCACCCTTCGCATCGAACTGACCGGGCCCCCCGAGGCCATTGACCGCCTGGGGCGCAGCGCCGTCATCGCCTCAGTTGACTACAATGAGAAGGATGTCTACGACGTCGCCAACGTCAAAATAGATTATCCGGCCGGCTTCAGGGTCAAGAAGTCTTCGGCGCAACAGGTGCGGATCGTCGCCGAGTAATCATGCATACTCTGGGCATAGAGACGTCTTGTGACGAAACCTCGGCGGCCGTCATCCGCAACGGCGATGAGATTCTGTCCAATGTGATTTTGTCGCAGGCTGAGCACAGCCGGTTCGGCGGCGTGGTGCCCGAACTCGCCAGCCGCACCCACTTGAAGACGATTGTTCCCATCTACCAGGAGGCTCTGGAAGAAGCAGGAGTTCAACTCAGTGATATCGGTCTTATTGCGGCCACTATGGGCCCGGGCCTGGTCGGACCGCTGCTGGTCGGTCTGACTTTTGCCAAGGGCCTTGCCTTCGCCACCGGAGTTCCGTTCGTGCCTGTCAACCACATGGAAGGCCACCTGGCCGCCAATATCCTGCTGCACCCACAACTCCGACAGCACCACCTGACGCTTATTGTATCCGGCGGTCACACGATGCTGGTTGAAATCGAGCGCTTTGGCAAGTATCACATCCTCGGGCAGACCAAAGACGATGCTGCCGGCGAGGCCTTTGACAAAGTTGCCAAGCTCATGGGTTTGGGATACCCCGGCGGGGCGCAGGTCGACCGGCTGGCCGAGGACGGTGATCCCCGCTACTTTCGATTTCCACGGGCCGTCATGAAGGATGAAAGTTACGACTTCTCCTATTCGGGGTTGAAGACCGCCGTCGCCCTGCACATCAAGAAGCTGAGCCAAACGGATTTCGAAAAGCATAAGGCTGACATCGCCGCCTCGTTCCAGGAAGCTGCGGTCGAGGTCCTGGTGGAAAAAACGGCGCGGGCGGCCGCAGACAAGAATCTTTCGGATGTAACTCTCTCGGGCGGCGTAGCGGCCAACAGTCGTCTGCGATCGCTGATGGAACGGCGGCTCACCGACCAGGGACGCCGACTTTTCTTTCCGACATCAGAGCTGTGCACCGATAACGCCGCCATGATTGCCGCCGCGGGATATTTCCGCTTCCAGGAAGAGGGGCCGGGGGAACTGATAGCCAACGCCGTTCCTTATCTCAAACTCCCGGAATCATAAACCGTCTTTCCCCCGGGTTCCAGAAGATAGTCTTTCAGCCTCGGGTTTTTCTGCAGGGTCGGCTGAAAGTATGAACTGTCGATGCCCTTTTCCAGCGCATCCTTAAGGGCCCGCGCAGCCCGTCGGAATTCCCTTTTGAAAACGTAATATTCCACAATAGCGCGATGGAATTCAGGCGGGACGTCAAAGTCCGTGGTGGCCCGGGCAAGACACCTCTCATACTTGTCCAGCTCCCCCGTCATCTGGTATAGCATCACCAGGTTCAAAAGACAGTTTTGCTGGGTACTGTCAACGAAGTAGGCTTTAAGCAGCGCCTTTTCGGCTCGCTCAAATTCCTCCTTGAACATATAGGCCACGCCCAGGTTGTTCAGGGTAGTGGCATTGTAGGGATTGAGCCCGTCGGAAATACGAAGCGTAATCACGGCGCTGTCGTAATCCCTGATATCGGTGTAGCATTCACCCAGATGCCACCAGGCGTCAGGATACACGGGGTTTATCGCAAGGCTCTGGTAAAGTTTGTCGATAGCCTGGCGCAGTCTCTTTTCTTCCCGAAGAGTAATTGCCTCGTCGGCCAGTTTTTCTTCAGGATAACCGACCGCCCACTTTTCTTTGACCCGTTCGAAAGCCACCTTGTCCCCCCTGGCGTTATAATATCCGGCCAGCAGGTAGTGGGCGTTGCGGTTCTTGATGTGGTCAAGCTCAAGATAGTTTTCAAAATGGCGAATAGCGATCTGGTCCATATTGAGAACCGCCACCCGTGGACCCAACAGGAGTATTCCCAGCGAGACGGCCAGCAGGGATACCACTGTGCCCTCCCGAAAGCGCGATCGCTCCTGCAAAAGTAAATAATAGGCCGACACCGCTAGAGGCACGCCGGCGAATGAAAAAAGGTCCCAGTCACGAGGCATGCCCAGTTTGGGATCAAATATAAATACGGCCCCGGCGGTACATAGCACCAAGATGGCCAGAAACCGGTAATCGCGCCGACGGAGAATCTTGACCGGCGAGATAATGAAATATATTAGAGTCAACATGACGGACGGTAACAGTGTCGCCAGGAGATTGGCATAGTCCACCAGATGCTTGACTGATAATAGCGTGTAGCCTTCTACCGTAAACCGATGATCCCGGAGCGGCACGAATGCAAACTGGAAATACAGATGAGTGCTGTAATAGTAATAAAAGACGGCCGCTAAAACTACCATCCCCGCCAGCGTAACCAGCCCCTTGACGCTGAAACTTCGTGTCGAAAGAAAAGCCGCCGCCCTGCTGTTCGCTATCAGAAGATAAGCGGCGGCCGGTATCAGGGTCGCCCCGAGAATATGGAGGAAGACCGCCAGCGCGGCGATGGGCACAATCCACCAGCGGCTCAGTTTACCTACGGTAATAAGAAGGCCGGCCAGGCTAAACACTGCCACCGACATAACGAACATCGAATAGTTCTCGACGTAACCGAAAAACAACAGCATATAACCTGCGGTGGCGATCCCGGCCAGGAACAGAACCCGGTCGACCAGCCGCGCAAAAAGCAGCCGTGTCGACAGTCCCGCCAGTATCAAGAACACGATACCGGAGCCGATCGAGATGAAGCGGTAGCTTAAAACGGCGGCGTCCTTTGGCTCGCCGCCGAAAAGTGTTTTCACCCACACATGAATCAGGGACTCGCCCAACTCCCGCGACTTGATCAAGGGTTTATCGGCCAGGGCGGCCAGGTTCTGGTAACCGTCTCCGAAGAAATGTGTTGTGGTGCGCAACAGGTAAAAGGCCAGCCCGCCGGCAATGACAACACCGACCGCAGTAAGAATATAGACCCAGGGACGCCCTTCATGCCGGGGCTGCCCGCCCGGCTCCTCCTCCGGTACCATTACTTTCAGGACCAGCGGTAAAATAACACCGAGACAGAACAAAAGCAGCGGCACCCATACCGGGAAGAAGGCCCACCAACTCACGCCCCAGACACGGCCCTCCGGGGAGAGGCCCGCCCACAGGAAGAGGGCCAGCGTCAGGTAGTAAACGCTCAGAATCAGCGGCCAACGCCACTTTTGTTCGGCGGCAGATGCATCCATATTATTCCTGCCCGAAGCGGCAACTGTCAGTTAGCTCCGCCGTCACAGGCGATCTATAAACGGCTTTTCTCTTTCCCGGTCCTCGTTATGATCGAAGTAATACATTTTGAAGAAGCTGTAATCCCTTCGCACGCGAGAATCATCAAGGTCCGGCATCCTGCCTGTGTAGTTGTCCAGGAAAGCGGGGAAGTCGACAAAACTAACCTCATCGCGCTCCTTCAGTTTGTCCATAAGCTCTTTTTTGTAGATGAAAACATAGGCCTCGTAATCACCAAAGGTAATCTTGCGCAGCTTGTCCCAGGCGCTTCTTGACGGCAGAGTAGTCTTGAACCAGAAGTTTACTTCTCTCTCGTACAGGTATTGCATGGGGGCCTTTTTTTCGTGCCCGACCCTGCCCCGCCGGTTTAATGGCAGATGCGCGATATATTCATCGGTCAGCCCGGCGTCGCTTTCAATCGCCAGAGGAACCTCCGAGTAATATACAAACATGGCGTGGGCTCCATAGTAAGCAACCCTGGCCTCGGTTCCGGCCAGGTACTCCTTGAGTTGTAAGCCCGTTTGCTGATTGTCATCTATCTTTTCGGCGGGATAGTAGAATATCTCATCGGCGATGCCGTATTGCACGCCGCCATTGGGGAACTGGTCCCACCGGAAGAGAACCGACAGTAGAACAACCGCCGCCAGCAATAACCGGGTGCGGCCGCTACGGATGAGGACATGCAGGGATGCCTCGAAAAAGAAGAAGATGATCGGCGTAATAGGGATAAAAAAGCGGGCGAACATAAAATCGCCGCCGGTTTTTAGAACATACAGTGTAAACGGCACGATAATAAGGATTCCCGCAAGCAGGGCACGGTGCACGGCGCCTCGGACACCCCTCTTGCGATGAACATCTTTAGCCAGGATCCAGGCAGCGGCCGGCATGATCGCCGGAAACAGGATGAGAATGTAGTATGTCTTGACGTAGAGCCACAGGTACAAGAGCCCCTGGCCGAAAAACATCAGATCGGCGGACTTGGCATAGTAGGTGTTGGGAAAAGCGTAACCATAATAGCTGTAGCGGATAATCCAGTACGGTATGTAGAGCAGAACCAGCGGTATCAGGTAGTAGATGACCGAACGGCGCTCGCCTTTTTCCATGAGCAACACGGCGACTGCGCCCGCAAAGTAGCATATCATGGCATCCGGTCTGGACATGGCGGCCAGCACCAACAGAAGGCCGCTCACAAGGAACGATATTTTTCGCTCAGCCAGCACCAGCGTCGCGAACCCGAGCGCGATAAGCATGGTTACCCAGGAAGTTTCCAGACCGCCGGTGGCCCAGACCTGAAAATCGCGGTGAACCAGAAGGACTAACGCCGTCAGAGGAACGAAAAAACACGCGCCTGCAAATTCGAACCGAAACAAGCGGTATGATAAATAGCCGAAGACAACAACCGTGATAACAAAAGACGCGACACCCAGAGCGATACTGAAGTCGATGGGGTCAATGTCCAGTTTCATCCCCAGCGCGATGAGAACCGTCCACAGAAAATTCGTATAGCCCTCTACCCGCTCGCCAATGTTGAATATCAAACCATGACCGTCGACCAGGTTCCTGGCATAGCGGAAAGAGATGAAGGCGTCATCACCTATCCAGGAAAAGGCTACCGCCCGGTAGACACCGTACAGGAAAAGAGCCGGAAACGCCGCCCATAAAAGATATTTCGGAAGGGTAGTGGACTTCATCCGGCGACCGATTTACTCTCGGAGGTTACGGGTAATCCCCGCGCCGGATATTGGCGCGGATGGCAAACTAGCTATCGGCGGGATATCGGGGCACAAGGGACAACCCCCCTTGCTGCCGGCAGGCGATTCTATGTCGCTGCGGGACGTTGCGCTAGCCGTACAATTCGGCGTTGTTGCACTTGCAGACGCCGACGTTGACGGAGCGGAACTTCCAACTGCCGGAATCGGTCTTAACCGCCTTGACGTGTTTGATGAACTGCTTTGCCTCGGAACAAACCGGACAAATTTCAACATGAGCTTTTTTCTTCGATTTATCAGCGAAGCTCTGAACCTTGGCCATGCGAGAACATCTCCTCTACTTCTATCCTGTCATCTGCACCGGGAGAACCTAACTCTCTTTTAACCGCCAACAGCAACCGGTTTGTTTCCCGGAGCAGGTTAAACTCCTTATTTTTTTTGAAATAAGGGGCGGCCCGGTCAAAATACTCCGAAGCAGATCGGTAGTCCCTGCGTTTCAAGGCCAGCAGAGCTTGCAGGTAGGCTTTTTCGGACTGGTTGTACACCGGACTAATCCTCGTGCAACAGGTTTTCCGCCTGCTTCAGCCTTTTAACGTAAGGTTCTACCTTGTAACCTTCAATTTTGAGGTAATATATCATAAAGGCGGACAAAAGCAAGGTATCTTTGTTTCTCTGGAGCACGGCCGATTTCAAGGTATCGTCAAGAGCCGACAGAACATGTTTCTTCGATGCCGAGTAGTCCTTAAACAGATCCGTCATTCGGGCCAGGACAGTCTCAAACGGGCCGATAGTGTCCCCATCGGCTTTGGACAGAGGTGCCTGTTCGGGTCCCCGTTTCAATACGATTTTCGTCGGCACCGCCCTTGCGGCCTCGTCCCAGCGGCTGATTTCTGAACTGATCTTCTCCTGAGCCGGTGAGTGTTCGGGCTGTATATCCAGCTCTCTTTTGATGCCGCCCAGGAGCCCGTTGATACGATCAATGTCGGCCGGTTTCAGACTGTCATCGGACAGCCACTGGTTGTGCTCGGCAAACCAGTCACCGATGCGGTCGGTGATATCGGAGCCCTGCGCCGACTCTCGGAAGAGGCCATCCAGGCGGTCAACACCGTCGATGACTCTCATCCGTTTCTCCTTGGCCGCCACGGTTCGCCCCAGGAACGATTCGAGCAGTCGCTCCAGCGACTTGAGTGTTTCTTGTCGGCTCAATCGGCACTCTCCACGTATGTCCGGGTAATATCGCGCGCGGCGATACTGCCGGAGCGCTTCTCTGTCAAAAAATCTTCGAACAGCGTTGCCAGTCGCTCCGTCATTTTTGCCAGTTCCGAAGACGACTCTTCGGGCTTTTTCTCGGTCTTGGTAATAATACCGGCCAGCTTCAACTGGGCCAGTTTTTTCAAAGTATCGTCGCGGCCGTAGGTGCTCAAACTACAGAGGCTATTAACGGAACGGTAGCCGTCCACCAACGCCATTATGTTCCATTCCGGACCACTTAACGATATGTCGCGGGGGCGCTCCGCCTGGGCAGCCGAAATACAGTAGACAGCATCCAGATCGGGAAGTGTCTCCTCGATGAGATTTTTCTCATCGAACCGGCGCAGCCCCTCCAGAATCACGTTCTCCACCGAAATATCCACCAGGATTTCCTCGTCGGTCGGGAACTGGTTCTCATAGAATTTGAACGAGCCGGTCCGCCACGACAGAAGCGAGTACAGCAATTGTTCGATCTGGTCTTTGACCACCGCGTCAAGGTCGTTGCGTTCGATGAAGCGGCGGGACATCAAAATCTCACCGAGCCTTCGCGAATTCTCGGTTCTGGCCTGGATTTCGATGGCTTCCTGAAGGTCTTTGTCGCTGAGTATTCCCTTCTCTTTGAGCAATTGTCCCAGGTGGTAAGTTTGCCGGGGGCCATAGCCATAGATGATCTTACCGTCCTGGAAATAAATCATAACGATGGAATCATCTCTCTGGATGCCGAGAGTACCGGATTTCCTGCCGGATGCAATCAGTTGAAGAATCTCCGGTAACGTGAACTGCTCAATCCTTCCCTGCAAATCCAACTCCATGGCTATCTCCAATTCGGCACTTCCGGCCAGTGGTCCGACATACCCGCGACCAGGCAAATCACTACAGCGTTATGCCTTGTCACACAGCCGGATACGCACCAACCTCATTAATCCCAATTAAACCTCTTACCCGGTAACAGGTTATAAGCTATCACTGAACACCCTCCAAGAATAACACATTGCGGTCGAGTAGTCAATATTGAAGTGCGTTGTGGGACGATTTTTCCTTCAATCATATTGGAAATAATCCGGATTTGTCTAAGCGCTTGCGTTTTTTATTTTCGCCGGTCGCGGCCGATAATATAATACGGCGTCATCGCATTCAAGAGGCAACTACGAAGATATGACGGACGAGATCAAAATTACAAAACTCACCCGGGGGGATAGACGGGGGAAACTGGAAATTTCGACCCTCGACAAACCACTGATCGTGTCGCTGGAGATAATCCTTCAGCATCGACTGGTCGAAGGAATCGTCATCACCCCGGCCCAGTTGGAACTGCTTCGGCTAGAAAGTGAACTGTATCTCTGCGACAGCACCGCCGCCCGCCTGCTGGCCAGAAGGCAGCACTCTGTCGGCGAACTGAAGGCCAAGCTGACACAGAGGAAATTCAGCGCCGATGTCACCCGTCAGGTTATCCGGAAATACCTTGACCGGGGCATCCTCGATGACAATCACTACGCGCTGCAACTGGCCGAAAGACTGGTGGCCGAGCGGCCTTGCGGAAGGTCCTACCTTCTCGCCCATCTCCGTCGGAAGAAGATCAGTCGCGAACTGGCTGAACAGACTGCCGACATAGTGCTGACCGGCCGTGAAGAGATTGAACTGGCGACGGCTTCCCTGGAGAAGCGCTGGGCCCACCTTGGCCAATTTGAACTTGAAGTGGCCCGTAATAAATCGTATAATTATTTGTCTCGCCGGGGGTTTAGCTATCCGGCGGCGAGAGCAGCCTTTGAGAAACTCGTAAATCGGCAAAAAGAGGTTTAGGAAGATTAAAACATCCGAGATAAGACGTTCTTTTCTTGAGTATTTCAGAAAGTATGACCACCGCATCGTCCCGTCTTCACCGGTAATTCCATATAACGACCCCACCCTGCTGTTTATCAACGCCGGCATGAACCAGTTCAAGGACGTGTTCACGGGACAGCGGAAAGTAGACTACCGGCGCGCCGCCAGTTCTCAGAAGTGCATCAGGGCGGGCGGCAAGCACAACGATCTGGACAACGTGGGCTTCACGGCGCGGCATCATACGTTTTTTGAAATGCTCGGCAATTTTTCCTTTGGCGACTACTTCAAGGAAGAGGCCATTTTCTACGGCTGGGATTGGATCACCAGGGAATTGGGGCTGCCCGCAAACCGCCTGTTTGCTACGGTCTACGAGACCGACGACGAGGCCTTTCGACTCTGGGAAAAGATAGCCCCGGCGTTGAAAAACGGCCGCATCCAGCGCTTCGGCAAAAAAGACAACTATTGGTCGATGGGCGACATCGGGCCGTGCGGCCCCTGTTCGGAGATTCATTTCGACCGGGGAGAAAAATTCGGCACCGGCCCCGATGACATTCTCAACGGCGATACCGACCGTTTTGTCGAAATCTGGAACCTGGTTTTTATGCAATTCGACCAGCAGCCCGACGGCGGCATAACGGACCTGCCCAGGCCTTCGGTGGACACGGGTGCCGGCCTAGAGAGAATTGCCGCGATCATGCAGGATGCTGATTCCAATTACGGCATAGACATCTTCAGCAGCATTATCGATGCCTTGTGCCGCATCGCGCATTCGGATTACAAAGCCAATATCGCCTCGCATCACGTTATCGCCGACCACGTCCGGGCCCTGACTTTCGCTATCGCCGACGGGGCCGGCATCTCCAACGAGGGCCAGGGTTATGTGCTGCGCCGCATCCTCCGTCGCGCCGCCCGCCACGGCCGCCTGCTGGGTTTGGAGGAACCATTCATTTACCGGCTGGTCGCCACCGTGGTGGAGCAGATGCATGACGCCTACCCGGAAATTGCCGAGAAACAGGGCCACATCGAGAACATTATCCAGGTTGAGGAGGAATCGTTCGGCCGTACTCTCGAGACCGGCCTGGAGTTGTTCGAGAAAATCGTCAAGTCGACCAAAGGCAAGGTCATTGCGGGCGAGGATGTGTTTCGCCTTTACGACACCTACGGCTTTCCGTACGACCTGACCGAGATTATGGCTTCCGAGAAAAACATGACCCTGGACATGCCCGGATTTGAGAAGGCCGTTCAGCGTCAGAAAGAGCTGTCCAAGGCGGCTTCCGGCTTTGCCGAAACGTCGCAGTCGAATATTAAGGGCCTGACCAACCGACTGTCGCAGAGTGGCCTGGAGAAGCACCCCGTCACGACGTTTGTCCGTGAGAATCTCAAGATCGAAGCCAACCTGCTGGTAACCGCTCACAACTCGATTCCGGAGATGGCCGTAGTTCTGGACAGGACACCCTTTTATGTCGAGGCCGGCGGCCAGGCCAGTGATACCGGATCAATCACCGGCGACCGATTCAGTATGGAAGTTTCGTCGATGTTCAACTATCAGGGCTATTATGTCCACGTCGGCAGGATAACGGGCGGTTCCCCGGAGGACTTTACGGTAGGCAAAGTGACCGCCGAAGTTCACGGCGGGCCCCGGTGGGATACCATGCGGAATCATACCGCCACACACCTGGCCCACGCCGCCCTGCGGCAGGTGCTGGGGACCCATGTCAAGCAGTCGGGTTCCTATGTCGGGCCAGACCGCCTGCGGTTTGACTTTTCTCATCACCGCCCGATGACGCCCGAAGAAATCC
>CBFCYQ010000023.1:0-19985 GCA_965602205.1 uncultured bacterium
CTATGTCGCTAAGGGCGGCGGTGTCGCTGACAATGGGGCTTTCGAACGCAAGCCCCTCGCGTTTGGACAGCACGGCCATGCCGTGGTCGCCGAGAGTACCGCTTAATATGATGGCGTCGCCGGGGTGGACGTTGTCGGCGGCGATGGTGAAATCATGTTCGATCAGGCCGATACCGGCGGTATTGATAAAGAGCTTGTCGGCCTGGCCCTTGTTGACCACTTTCGTGTCGCCGGTGACAATCGTCACGCCCGCTTTTTCGGCGGCGCGCCGCATCGACAGGACAACTTTGTGCAGATCGTCAAGCGGCAGGCCTTCTTCGAGAATGAACCCCGCGCTGAGATAAAGCGGCCGCGCCCCGCTCATGCATATATCGTTGATGGTGCCATTGACGGCCAAATCGCCGATGTCGCCGCCGGGGAAGAAGATGGGGTCGACCACGAACGAGTCGGTGGTGAACGCCAGGCGGCTGCCGGCAAAATCGACCAGCGCCTGGTCGTCGAGTTTGTTCAGGGCGGGGTTGCCGAAGGCGGCCACAAAGAGCTGGTTGACCAGGTCGCGCGACAGTCTGCCGCCGCTGCCGTGGGAAAGCTGGATGGTGTCAAAATCGGCGAGAGGCCGGGGGCAACTTGCGAAATCATCCGGGGTCAGGTTGTTCTTCATTTGCCGACGTCCTTATCATGTTGCGCGCTGTCGTTATCGTTGCCGCGCTGGTACCTGTAATAGGCGGCGCAGGCGCCCTCGCTGGATACCATGGTCGCGCCCAGCGGTGACCGGGGGGTGCATTCTTTGCCGAAGGCGGGGCAGTCGATCGGTTTTTTTCGCCCCTGCAGGACGAGGCCGCTGATGCAAACGGGCGGCTCCGCCACCTCAATATCGTTGACATCGAAGAAAGTCTCGGCGTCGAAAGCGGCGTAATCGGATTTAAGTCGCAGGCCGCTTTGGGCAATCTCGCCGATCCCGCGCCACTTGCGGCCGGTGACCGTGAACACCTCGTTTACAAGCTGCTGCGCCTTTCGGTTGCCGTCGCGTTTGACTACCCGGGCGTACTTGTTCTCGACACGCGCCCGGCGGGCCTGGAGTTGTTTCACGGCGGCGAGGATGCCGTCCAGCAGGTCCACCGGTTCAAACCCGGTGACGACAATGGGCACGTGGTATTTCTCGGCGATCGGCTCGTAGATGCTCCAGCCCGTGACGGTGCACACGTGACCGGCGGCCAGGTAGGCCTGTACGCGATTGTCCGGGGACTCCAGGAGGGCGGTCATGGCCGGCGGTACCAGCACGTGGGAAACGAGCATGAAGAAATTGTCCAGGCCCTCGGTCTTTGCCTGCTTGACAGCCATGGCGGTCGAGGGCGCGGTGGTCTCGAACCCGACGCCGAAGAAGACAACTTTCCTGTGAGGATTTTCGCGGGCGATTCTCACGGCGTCGAGGGGGGAGTAGACAATCCGCACGTCCCCTCCCAGCGACTTCACTATGAAAAGGTCGCGCCGTGACCCGGGAACGCGAAGCATGTCGCCAAACGAAGTAAAAATAACATCGGGCAGGGCGGCGATGGCGACGGCCTTGTCGATCAATTCCAGGGGCGTGACGCAGACCGGGCAGCCGGGACCGTGCACCAACTCGATTTCATCCGGCAGGAGTTGATCGACGCCGTTTTTGATTATCGAATGCGTCTGCCCGCCGCAGATCTCCATTATGACCCAGGGCCGGGTAGTGACGGCCCGGATTTCGTCGAGGATTTTCCGGGCCAGGACCGGGTCGCGATATTCGTCAAGGTACTTCATCACTCGTTTGCGGATGGCTTGTCCTGGTTCTTTTTAAGCGGCCGACCGAGAACATCAAGGCCCTGCTCGGCGCTTTTCTCGGCCATCTCCCGCCACAGGGCGAGGGTTTTCTCGGCCTCTTCTTCATCGATAACGTTCAGCGCAAAACCGGCGTGAACGATTACGTACTGGCCTATCTCGGCGTCGGGGGTGCATTCGAGACAGGCGGTATTGACCGTACCGGCGTAGTCGATCCGCCCCATCGTGAGGCCGTTTTCCTGTGTTATCTCAATGACTTTTCCGGGTATCGCGAGACACATGCAAGGCTGCTCCATTCAAAGTGTTTTCTTTTGCCTGAGCATGGCGTCGGCGACCACAACCTGTCCCAGCGCGAGGCCGCCGTCGTTGGTCGGGACGTTCCTGTGGCAGAGAACGTCGAACTTCTCTTCTTCGAGCCGCTTGAGAACATATTCAAAAAAGCGTGCATTCTGAAAAACGCCGCCGCTGAGACCGACCCGAGTCAGCCCCGTTTGATCACGGGCAGCTTTGACGGCGCTGACGAATAACTCGGCCAGGCCGGTGTGGAAGCGGCTGGCGACATTGCCAACAGAGTCGCCGTTCACTATAGCATTTACGACCATTCTTATCAGCGAGTCAATAGCAATCGGGCCGGGTCCGGCTTCGCCGGGGGGTGCGTCCATCGAGAAATCGTCAACGGGTTGGGCTCCCGCGGCCATTTCCAGCATGATGGCCGCCTGGGCCTCGTAAGCGACTTCGGTGCAGATACCGAGGATGGCCGAGACACCGTCAAAAAGCCGCCCGCAACTCGATGTGAGGGGGCAGTTGACGCGTCTTGCAATCATCTGTTGCGCCAGTTCCATTTTGTGCGCGTCCGTTTTGTCTGTCAACGGCAGGGTCAGCTTCTCCCAGTCGCGGCCGAAAGCGTGAACCAGGTAGCTGAGGGCCATGCGCCAGGGCTGACGGATGGCAGCCTGGCCGCCGGGCATCGGCACCGTATCCAGCCAGGCAAAACGTTCGAAGGTGGCGGTGTCGCCGATCAGGATTTCACCTCCCCAGATAGTGCCGTCGGTACCGTAACCGGTTCCGTCCAGCACCAGCCCGATAGTCGGCCCGGTGATACCGTTGTCGGCCATGACCGAGACCAGGTGAGCGTGGTGGTGCTGTACGCCGACTGACGGCAGATGTTCCTGTCGGCGGGCCCACTTGGTGGACACGTACTCCGGGTGCAGGTCGTAAGCGATAGACTCCGGCTCGATTTCCAGCACCTGTTGCAGGTGGCGGATGCACTCTTCGAAGAAATTCAGGGAAGCGGGGTTGTCCATCTCGCCGATATGCTGGCTCAGAAATACTTTATCGCCGCGCGAAAGGGCTACGGTGTTTTTCAACTCGCCGCCGCAGGCCAGGATAGGTCGGGCCGTGGGCGATGAGATATAAACCGGCTGAGGGACAAAGCCACGGGCGCGGCGGATAATCTGCTTATGGCTGCCGACAACACGGGCGATGGAATCATCGCAACGCTGCAATATCTCGCGGTTATGCAACAGGAAGTAATCGGCGATCCCGCCCAGGCGTTCCAGGGCCTCTTCGTTGCCGATGGCGATAGGTTCCTCGGCCAGGTTGGCGCTGGTCATGACAAGGGCGTCAAAATTGTCCTTCACGATAAGATGGTGCAGGGGCGTGTATGGCAGCATGAACCCGAAATAATGATTCTCGTACGCCACTGATGGAGCAATCGGGGTGTGTGGCCTACGGTGCAGCAGGACTATCGGACGCGTGTGGTGCCGTAGAAGAGCTTCCTCATCCGGCGATATAAAGCAGAACCGCTGCAAGGTGTTGATATCCGGGGTCATCATGGCCAGCGGTTTTTGTGCTCGCAGTTTTCGTCGGCGGAGTTCCTGGACGGCGTCGTCGTTGGTGGCATCGACAGCCAGGTGAAAGCCGCCCACACCGCGCACGGCGACAATCATGCCCCGGCGCAGCAAGTCTACCGTTGTCGCCACCGGCTCACCGGCAACAGGCCCGCCCTTGCCGTCGCGCAGGTCCGGGCCGGGGCCACAAACATCGCAGGCGTTGGGCTGGGCATGGAAACGGCGGTCGGCCGGGTCGTTGTATTCGCGGGCGCAGTCGGCGCACAGCGTGAAAGATTTCATCGACGTGTTGGGCCGGTCATAGGGTATGTGTTCGACAATAGTAAAGCGGGGGCCGCAATTGGTGCAGTTGATGAACGGGTACCGATGACGCCGGTTGTCAGGGTCGAAAAGTTCCGCTAAACAGTCATCGCAGGTGGCGACATCAGGCGATATCAGGGTCGAGGTCGAGCGGTCGTGTTGACTGGCGGTTATGCAAAACTCGGTGTCTCCGGCGGGAAGGATTTCCCGAATGCCACAGTCGTCGATGTGCGCCAGCGGCGGCGCCTGTTCGATCAGGTCGCGACGGAATTTCGCGATGGCATCCGAAGGCCCTTCAATCTCGATCACCACGCCGGAGGCGTTGTTGCTCACGAAACCGGCCAGGTGCAGGTCGGTCGCGAGACGATAAACGAACGGCCGGAAGCCAACCCCCTGGACAACGCCGTTGACATTTATCAACAGTCGTTGCCGATCGGCCGGACCGGCCTTTCCTGAAACCGAGTTTCTCACAGGGGCATCTCGCTATTCTCCGACCGATACTCCCCTCTTATCGGACACGAGGTTCTTCAACCAGCCATACCACTTGTCAAGACCCTCCCCGGAACGGCAGGAAAGCTCAAAGACTTTCAGGCTGCCGTTAATCTGTAAAGCGTTCTCCCTGGCGCGGCTCAGTTCGAAGTCCGACGTACCGAGAAGGTCGATCTTGTTGATGACCATCGTGGACGAACGCCGAAACATCCCGGGATACTTGACAGGCTTGTCGTCCCCTTCGGTGGTGCTTATCAAGACCACTTTCATGTCCTCGCCGAGGTCATAGCTTGAAGGGCACACCAGGTTGCCGACGTTTTCGATGAACAGCAGTTCGATCTCGTCGAGGGGAAGCTCGGCAAGAACGCGGGAAACCATCCTGGCGTCGAGGTGGCAGGCGCCGCCGGTGATGATGGGGCGAACAATGCGGCCGCCTACACTCTCCAATCGTACGGCGTCGTTTTGAGTCTGCACGTCGCCGGCCACGACGGCGATACTCAAATCTTTTTTGAGAGCGGTCAGTGTTTTTTCCAGCAGGGAGGTTTTGCCGGAGCCGGGGGAACTGACCAGGTTCAACGTGACTATTTTCTTGCGGGTCAGTTGGTCGCGGATTTCCGCCGCGAGGCGGTCATTCTCCGAGAGTACTTTTTTGTCGATGTTCACTCGTTGCGTCATAATTTCCGTTCCTGCGATACTTGCCTTTCATTCTCCGGCTCTTGCAGGTTATCAGTCGTGTCCGCTGTCGGGATCGCTCGTCTCAATATAGTCGATATGCAATTCATCGCCCTGGATTATTTCGAGGTTTCGGCTTTCACATTGGGGGCAAACGAACAGGAACTGCTCAATCTCCACTTCTTTTCCGCAATCCCGGCATTTGCCGCGCAGCGGTACGTGCTCGATATTCAGCCTGGCGCTCGATAGCGCCGTTCCGTTGGTGATGGCCTGGAAGCTGAATTCAAGAGCCTCGGGCACGACATCGGTGAGTACCCCCACGCGCACGCCCACCGCCTGGATATGCTGCAGGCTCCGCTGTTCCATTTCCATCAGAACTGTCTTTACGATAGAGTCAGCTATGGCGAGTTCATGCATGCGGAAACCTGACCGGACTTTATGCACTTGGTTTTTCAGATGGAAGATACGCAGATTCCGGCGCCAGGCAAGGACAATTCCACTGCCCCGGTGCGACCCTGCCCACAGGGATTCATCCAGAGACACTTATTGTTCGACCGGCTTACCGGCGAATCCACTTGGCTCGAATCTTTACGGCCGTTTACGGCGCCCGGTCTGCGGGGAATCCCACCGGCATTATCAGCAGGGCCGCCTCGGCCCGGCCGTCGATGGCCAACAAGTTGTTGACGGCATCGTCGAGGAAAGCCCCTACGGCGACGGTGCCCATCCCGAGTGACGCTGCCTGAAGGTATATATTCTGGCAGACGGCCCCGGTCTCGATGTAGACATAGCGGTATCCCCGGTCGGCGTACTTCTGTGTCACCCGATCAAAGCGCGCCGTCAGGATGAGCGTGACCGGTGAATCACCGACGGCTGCCTGGCTGTTGGCGGCCTCGTGAATGGCGTCGCTGAAGTCGCCCTCGCTGATGAGTTCGAGACTGCTGTCCGAAACCTGGAAATGGTATAGGCCCGCCGCCAGCGACGCAACGTCCGACGCTATAACATATACCTCCATTGGGTACAGGGCGCCGGCCGAGGGGGCGGAGCGCCGGGCGATGCCACCGCGGGATTGCGTGAGGCCATCCGCGGACAGCAGAAGGCGGGACAGTTGCGGCAGACTCATCGAAGCGTCGGAAAACGCTCGCACCGACTTGCGTTCCTGCAGGGCTTCGGCAACGCTCAAGTCGGTAGGAGAGGGCTCGGGTAGCCGCATTTTAGGGCGGCCCTCGTACTCCTTGTAAAGCGGCAGGTGTTTGCCCCAGCCGACCGATTCGCCCTTGATGCCAGCCTCACCGTAACTCGTCTCATAGTGAAATCGGGGACCGATTGTCTGGACAGGCGTTTCGTCCGACTGGGCGCAGCCGGTCGATATCAACAACAGCGTCCCCGCCAGGAGCATCCCATACCGTCTCATGGCTAACTCCTTTTTATTAAGAGATGGATATTTCACGACAGTATAACCTCCGATGTCCCGCCCCGCAAGTCGCCCGTGGCTTCGCCTGGCGGTAAGCATGGCGGACCGGATGAAAAGCGGCCCACCCCGGTTGGGATTGGGCCGCTTGACTCCGGAATGTTTGCGGCGTCATTCGAACTTGAAAGTATCCCACTGCCCGAGCTTTACGAGTATTCTCCCTTTCTCGACCGTGATTACAATCTCGTCGCCGACCGCACTGAGCGATTTGCGGTTGACCTCGTTTTCCTCCTTCAGAGTCACCGTCCGGTATTCAGCCGGGCCGATCTTGTCTTCGCTAATCTCCTGGCCCGCCTCGGAGTAGGTCCAACTGACTACCGATTCCTCGGCAAGCAGATTGACAAACCTGATATCCTCGATGTTGTCATCTGTTGGCAGTGGTACGCGAAACTCTTCACCGGCCGACACGATCTTCTCATGCATATCGTAATACTTCCCGGTCACGGTACAGGAGCCTTCCTCGAGGTGCACTACAATCTCGTCGGCCTCCCGGGTGGTTTCGTGATTCCGAGTGCAGATGACACCGCGCTGGGCGAAGTTGCTGAGCATATCTGGATTCTTGACAGGTTTCCCTTTGAGAAAGGGGATGGCCTTTGCCTTGGCGTCAGCTTCGCCACTGGCAACGGCTTTCAACCATACCGACTTAGCCGGCTGGACCTTTATCCTGGCGATATCGCCGGCCGCCATCTCTTTTTCGAACGGTAGTGTCAGAACCGGCTGAGAGGCCAGGTCTTTGGCCCATTCCGGCATGGGTATCGGTCGCTTTGAAGGGTGTATCCACTTGGTATATCCAGACTGCAGGGCAAAGAGACCATCGTCTACGGCCGTTTCCTGGATATTGGATAGCTCGACAAACATATCCTCTTTCAGAAGATTGACCATCTTGAGGGGGAACTGCAGTTTTCCGGCGACCCATTGGGTCATGATATCCTGTCCCTGCATCGATACGATTGATTTGTCGCACTCATAGCCGGCGACTGTCTCGGAGCCGGTCGCCCTGGTCTCGCCGTTGGCTATCGAATACTTGAGGCCCTGAAAGGGGTCCATGACCTGACTCATCCGGTCATCCGTGGCCATCTCACGGTACTCTTTGTCGCTGACGTTATATATGCGTGACAGGTTAGCATCCTGGTCAACTATCACCAGAATGGACTCATCCTCCAGTCCCAGGTCTAACCGGTACCGGGCATCCTGGACATAGATTTTTCCCGTCATGGGCTGGCCGGGCTGGGAAATTCTGATGTCGGCCTGAAACTCCGCGGCGGGGACCGGCATGGCGCAGGCGAGCAGGGCGATGGCGACCAGCGCGGCCGTCACGCTCAGCAGTGGCGGTTGGCGGTGCATGATTTTCTCCTCTTTAATGAGAGCGGATTGTATGGCACCCGTTTGGCTAACGGTGAGGATAGTGAAGAAAGGTACCGGTTTCTATTAATATCAGTGTAGCTCTGTTTCTCCAAACACCAGGGCCTGAAACATGTAGATGGTGGCTCTGGGAGACTTGTATGCGTCCTTCGGCAGCCCCGCTTTGTTGCATGTATGTTCCAGAAACTGGGCCCGATTCCAGCCGTAATCGGTTGCTACCTGGGGCAGCAGGAGACCCCTCCGTCCATCCATTGAAATCATCAGGCCGTCACGTCCGACTTCGATCTGGTCAAGCGACGTTACTTCCTGAAGCGGCGTTAGCACGGAAATCTCTATATCGAGTCCGGACAATTCGTGGGCGCGGACAGCCGGAAAGCGGGGATCGGCAACCGCGGCCTGGATTGCGCACGTGGACACTGTCTTGTACAACGGTTCGGCTGCCACGGTATGACCAATGCAGCCGCGCAGTTGACCCTGCCGCTCCAGAGTAACAAAGGCCGCGCCGGGCTCTTTGAGTTTATCCGATACCTCAAACTGCGGCACCGTGCCGACGGTGAGATAGCTTTTGATGGACTCGCGGGCAATCTCCAGCAACTTTACCTTCTCGCCGTCCGCCAACCGGTAGGCGGATTTGTCGGCATCGCCACCTGTGGTTTCCCCCTTCGGCCCGGGGTTTTCACCGGATGCCTTATAGATAGCGGCAGCCACGTAGCCGACAACGGCGTTTTTGTCGCCGGAGACGTCACCGGAGTCTCCGTAGCGCAGGATCCTGACCCGGTTGGCTCCCTTGGCCATGGCGGCTTTGAGAACAGCTACCGCCGCCCCGCCGCCGCACATCTCAACCCGGCCGTTATTTATGTATTTCTCGAGTCGGTCAGGATCAAGGCTCTCGAGGCAGGCCATCCCCAGGGAATCCATCGGCCAGCCCTCGGACGCCGGTCGATAATGCTGCCAGTCGGTAGAGGCGATCATGAGGGTTCGTTTGTCGTTCGTTGCGACCGCCAGGCCATCGGCGAGAAGCCTGATAGTGGCCTTGTCCGGGTATCCCATCAGCACCGGTACAATCTCGCATTGGGGCAGCACGGTCTGAAGGTACGGCAGTTGCACTTCAAGACAGTGTTCCTGGGCATGAGCCTGTTCAAGGACACGGAAGTGCTTGCTGTGTTGAAGCAGCATGTGGCACAGGCTGTCGTTGCAGGGGACAGAGCCAAGAGGCGTCCGCCATTCGATCTCAGGACCATACACCGATAGCCCTTCGAATCGGTGTCGGTGCGCAGGCCCGGCGAGAATAACGCGGCTAATATCCACTCCCTCCAGCAACTTGTAACCGCAGGCCGCGATCTGGCCCGAATACACCAGGCCGGCATGAGGGACGATGAGGGCGATTAATTCGCCATCTATCTCAGGCGACTTTCCCACATTATCCAGATGGCCCCGCACCATTGCGGTCAGCCGATCCTTGTCGGCAGGATAGAACTGGCCAGCCACGGCCGGTTGTCGCACAACCGTGGCGGCGTTGCTAAAAGCGATCGTGATTACGGTAAAAGTGATGAGGAGATACGGTGATTTACGCATTATTCCAGCCTCTTTGAGAGGTGTTGGGCACTGCCGGCCGAGTGTAGGGAAAACAGTTTTCGTTTCCCCCGGCGATATCGTATAATTAGTATATGAGTAAGGTCGTCGTCGTCAAGTACTATCGCGATGCCCGCGACTCCAGCCTCACTCGGGATGAGTACCGGCGACTGCTGTCGGTCGGGCTGCGCCGGCTGACGGGCGAGACCGATATCGAGAAAGCGGTGCGGAAGCTGGTCCCATCCGGGGTTATTGGAATGAAAACCAACTGTTTGGTCGGCAAGCTCAATTCCACGCCGGTGGCCCTGACAGATGCCCTCGGCGACAGCCTCAACGAAGCCGGTTCTGCCGACAATGACATCGTTATCTGGGAGCGCACGAGCCGCGAGTTGGCCGGAGCGGGTTATACGCTCAACGCCTCGGGCAGGTCCCGCCGGTGTCTCGGGACGGACGCCAACGGCATTGGTTACAGCCGGGGCTTCTATAGCTCCGGTGAGGTCAACTCCCTGGTCAGCCGGGTTCTAACGGACCTTGTCGACTATAACATCAACGTGCCGGTGCTCAAGGATCACTCAATCGCGGGCCTGTCGGCCGGGATGAAAAACATGTATGGCGCCATTCACAATCCGAACAAATATCATGGCGACAACTGCAATCCGTTTTGTGCTCATGTTTCCGCCCTGGAGCCCATCCGGACGAAGAATCGCCTGACCGTCATCGACGCCGTGCGGGTTCAATATAACGGCGGGCCGGGCTTTATGAGCCAGTTCCTGGCTTATTACAGCGGCGTAATTATGTCGGCGGACCCGGCGGCGGCTGACCGCGTGGGCCTTGAAGTCCTGGAAAACCTGCGGAAAGCCAACAATCAACCGCCGCTTGAAAAGGTCGGTCGTCCGGCGAAATACCTGGCTGCGGCAGGACAACTGGGTTTGGGCGAGGTTGAACTCAGTCGCATCGATGTCGATGTCGCGGTTGTCGACGAGGACGGTCAGCAAACGGCAGGGGAGCTTTTCTAATGGATCGAAGGATGTTTATACGGTGCGTGGGGTGCGGCGCGGTAGCCGCAACTATCCCTCAACCAGACTTGCTGCCGGAGTTCCTGGGCGGTATTCAGAACGCCTGTGCTTTCGATCATACCAGGGAACTTTCCTCGGTCGAGGCCCGCTATTACGAGAAATTGGAGGCGGGCGGTGTCGAATGCCGGCTGTGCCCCCGGCGATGCATGGTAACCGATCTGGAGAGGGGTTACTGCGGCGTCCGCGAGAACCGAGGTGATGTTTACTATACGCTGGTTTATGGCCGGCCCTGCGCGCTCAATATCGATCCCATCGAGAAGAAACCGCTTTTCCATTTTTATCCCGGGACCACGGCCCTGTCGCTGGCGACGGCGGGGTGCAACGTCAACTGTAAATTCTGCCAGAACTGGGAAATCTCACAGTCACGCCCGGAACAAACCGATAACCTCGATCTGCCGCCCGGGACGCTGGTGGATATCTGCCGGCAGCGGGGAATTCCGACGTTGGCGTACACCTACTCCGAGCCGATAATTTTTTATGAGTACATGTATGACATCGCGAAGCTTGGACACGAAAAGGGCGTAAAATCGGTCATCATCACCGGCGGATACATCGAGAAGGAGCCGCTAGCCGATCTTTTGCCGCAGCTTGATGCGGTCAAGGTTGACCTTAAGGCCATACGTGAGAAATATTACAGAGACGTTGTCGGAGGCGAACTGCAGCCGGTGCTGGATAGACTTGTCCAGATAAAGGAATCGGGCGTATGGCTCGAGATAGTGTATCTGGTGGTGCCGACGCTGAATGATACCGACGCGGAATTCAGGGAACTGGCGCAATGGGTCAAAACTTACCTGGGAAAGGACACGCCCGTGCATTTCTCGAGGTTTCATCCCCAGTATCTGCTGAAGAATCTGCCGCCGACACCACAGGCTACCCTGGAGAGTGCCTATAATATCAGTCGTGCCGAGGGGCTCGACTTCGTGTATCTGGGCAATCTGCCGGGTCACCCGGCGGAGTCAACATATTGCCCGAAGTGCAGCAGGGTTTTGATCGAGCGCCGGGGGTACCGGATCAGCCGGAACAACCTGACCGGCAATCGCTGCAACAACTGTCAGACGGAAATACCCGGCCTATTCTAAATGAATCGCAAGGGATTCCTACTTGGTCTATACTCCGTAGGGGGGCAGGTACTGCTCCTGCGGGAGCTGGTGTCCTCTCTTAACGGGGATGAACTGTTCATCGGCACGGCTCTTTTTGGCTGGCTGCTGTCGGTGGCGGCGGGGGCCTGGCTCGGCGGCAAGAAACCCCTGGCGGTTTCCTCCGGCGCGCTTTTCGCCACCGGCGTGGTCGTGCTTCCCCTTATCACGGTTCTGACGCGCCTTTCACCCCTGGCCGTTACGGATGTGGTGGCCGAGACGGTGCCTTTCAGCGCGGCGGTGCTTATATCGGTCCTCATGATGCTGCCGGTCGGGTTAATCTCAGGATGGCTTTTCCCGACGATTACACGTGAGCGGGAGAATGCCGCCGATGCGATTGTGTTGGTGTATCTCTTCGAAGGGATCGGCGCTTTTGTCGGTGGCTTGATGATTACGTTTCTGGTCGGGCCCGTCGTCACCACGCTCGAGATGGCCGTCCTGCTGGGCGTAATCGTCCTCTATGGAGCCTTTCTTTCCCGCCGACCGGCGAGTAAGCCGGGAGCGGCCCTGGCGGTCGCGGCGGCGCTGGTGGTTCTGGTTGCGGCTCGCAACCTGGTTCCGCTTCTGGATATGCAGTGCGACGTCGTTAAGTACCACCCCTACCAGGTTGAAAAAGCGTTTGACACACACTATGGACGCCAGGTACTGCTTACCCGGGACCGTACTCTAGCCCTGATTACCGACAACACCACCGAGGCCGTATACCCTGATTGGGCCGCGGCAGAGAACCGGCTCCTGCCGCCGCTGGCGTACCGGCCGGGAGCCACCAGGCTCCTGTATGTCGGGCGGCCCGAGTTCGGGGCGGCGCAACTGGCTGACAGTCTGTCGGAATTGTCGTTGACATCCGTCGACCCCAGAAGCCGCCTGTCCGGCGTGCTGGGCGACTACCTGCCAGTGCCGAAAGCCATGGCAAGAGCAAACGATGACCCGCTGGCGTTCTTCTCACGCCGGCACACCGGTGATAGGTTCGACATTGTGATTCTGAATCCGAGTAATATCGGCAGTTTCAAAGGCGGCCGTTTGTTGACACTGGAGTTCTTTAAGAAAGTGAAGCTCTCTCTGGCCGACGACGGCATTCTGTATCTGCCTTTGGAGTTCGACACCGATCGCTACGTGACGGCCGAGCAACGCGACCTGCTGGCGGTTATACACGGCGGCCTGAGGGAATCATTCGGCCACGTGGCCGTGTGGCCGGGAACTGTCACGGCCATGTTTGCCTCCGATGCCCCACTGTTTGACATTTCGGTGGACTCGATCGCAGGGCGCCTGAGCCGCATGGCCTACACGCCCCGGTATGTCAGCGAAAATTACCTGTATGACCGTTTGAACGAATTGAAGGTGGCCCGTCTGGCGGCCGCGCTGAATCTTCCCGATAAGCGGAACACTTTGAACCGGCCGGTGCTCACCCATATGCAGGCGTTATACAGTGCCAAGGCCCATACCATAGACCGAGCGCTGGTTGCAGCCATTCTGAAAAATCCCTCCTGGCAGGTTGCCCTGCCGGTGGCGATGATCTTGTTTCTCGCCTTTACACTTGCGTCGCGGGACAGGTTGCGTCGATACAGAAGGTTCGGATTGTTTTTGTATTTCACGGCCGGGATTGTTTCGCTGTCGCTGGAGTTGATTTCGTTCTATGTATACCAGTCTTCAGCCGGCTCTCTGTATTCCGAGATGGCCATCTTGATAGGAGCGTTTATGCTGGGTCTTGCCCTGGGGACCTATTACGCTATCAGGTGGGGCTCAAACCGGTCGGGCCAGGCGTCGCTGGCCATTCTGCTGGCAGCGGCAATAACATATCGCCTGACCTATGCCGCCGTTCCACCGCATCTGCAGCTTCTCTATAACATCTGCTTCCTGCTGGCGGTGGCCTTCGCGACCGGTCTGCTTTTTGCCTTCGCGACCCGCCGCTATTACAGGACGAAAGCCGAATCCAATCGCGGCTTGGGATATGCCTGCGAGTTGATAGGGTCATCGGTGGGGGCGTTGTTTACCACCACGATCCTGCTGCCCGTTATCGGGCTGTCGTGGCTGCTGGTGTCTGTGGCGATTCTGCTCGGCGTTACGTTGCTGGTCAGCTTGGTGATGCCCTCGTCGGGTTAGAGAAGCGTTGCGGTCAACTCTTTCGAGTGTCAGCTTCCTTCTCGATCTTTTTTCTTTTCAGCAGGACCTGGTTGGAGGGGGAACGGGACTCGCCGACCGAAGTTATGTAAATGGCTGCTTTGTCGCTGACGGGGCAGGCATACTCGCAAGCGCCGCAGCCGGTACAGAGGTTGGCATCGACATGGGGGAGTTTCACGGCTACTTCTTTACCCTGGCCGTCAAGAACGATTTCGTCTTTCAGGTAAACTGATTTCGGTGAAGTGGGGCACCACTCCTCACACACGATGCACGGTGTGGCCATAGCCCACGGCAGGCACCGTCCCCGGTCGACAAAAGCCGTGCCGATGCGGTTGGGTGGTAAATCACGGTCACCCACCTTTTCTTTCAGGGAGAGCTCCGCTATGGCTCCGGTCGGGCAGACCTGGCCGCAGAGAGTGCACGAGGGTTCGCAGTAGCCGATCTTGGCGATCAGAATGGGCGTCCATATACCCTCGGTGCCGGACTCGAAAAGGGTGGGATGCAGGGCGTTATTGGGGCAGACCCGCATACACTGACCGCAGCGGATACAGCGGGCCAGAAACTCTTCCTCGCCCAACGCCCCCGGAGGACGAATCAGGCGGGCATCGGCGTTTATCTCAAAATCGTCGCCGGAACGGAAAAGAGGAAAGAGGGCCAATCCGCCCACAACCGAGGCGGTCACTTTTCTCCTGGTAATATCCACTTTTTGAGTCCCGGCCGGATTGGTGCGGGTAGGAGTCTGGTTCGGGAAGAACTTGAACTTCAGCGAGTTTTGGGGGCAAGCCGCCTGGCAGTTCAGGCAGAGGTGGCACTCCGGCCCACGCCAGCGCGAGCCGATATCGGGATTGTCCGCACCCTGGCAGGAAAGCAGGCATTTGTTGCAGTGGTCGCACGACGATTCATCTTTCTCGAGGCCGAAAAGGCTGAAGCGCGAGAAAATCCCGAGCATCGCCCCCAGCGGGCAGATGCCCCGGCACCAGAAGCGGGTAAAGACGCGGTTCAGGGCCAGCACGATGAAGAAAAAGAGGCCCAGCGAAAAAATAGTGTTGAAGTGAGCCTGCCGGAAAGGCAACAGGACAGATGCAAGCAGGTCATAACCTGCCTGCGCGATGTTACCCAGCGGAGGAAAACCGATACCCTTAACCCAGGACAGAAGGCCCAGGGAAGCCGTGTGCAGCATGGGCAGAAGCACGGTGCCGATTGAACGGGCCAGAAGCGACAGGGGGTCCAGCAAACCTATCTGCAGAACGCCGAGGGCGGCGCCGCCGATAAATACCAGAAGGATATAATACTTTATGCGCTGATACTTCTTATAACGGTTGGAGTCGACCAGTCCGGTTCCTTTCCGGCGCGGCCGCTCGGAGCGGATTTCCGATATCCAGTGATTGAGCGTTCCCAGGGGGCAGACCCAGCCGCAGAAGAAGCGCCCGAGGAAAATCGTGGGGATAAGAATAACCAGCGACCACAAGAGCCCCTTGTAGAGTGTTCCGCTGGACAGCAAGGTCGCCAGCGCCACCAACGGATCAAACTCCAGGGCGATCGACACCGGGTAAGGCAAGCGTATCTCGGCGGCATCGGTCGGATTAAAACTGACTTCAAATGTCGTTTTCAGAATGAGCCAGAAGAATATAAGCAGAAAGACGGCTTGCGAGAGGCGGCGCAGGTTTCTGACTGTCTTAACGGTCATCAGGCGATCTCTTTATATCCGGCTTCTTGATAATCGATCTTACCCAGCCCGGAACGCTCAGCGAGCACCAGGTGACTGACCCGGTCGGCGTGCAGCCCCAAGAACTCGGCTGCCCGGGCATCGGCCGCCACCTGGTCGGTGGCGCAGATCACGGAATCTTCACGGGCCACATCATCCAGCGATCCGCCCGTAGGCCCGCCGCGCAACAGCACCCTGGTGGCATCCACAACGGTCAGGGTAGGCCGGCAGAAGTTGGCCAGGTCAACAATGGACTGGTCAATCTGCTGGTGCAACTGGTTGCGGCGTCCCCCGAGAATGCCATAGAGATTTTTGAGTCCGATGGTACAGGAGCATAACGAATGCTGCTTGACGATCGGCATGTTTATCAGGCGATCGGTCTGAACCATGTATTTTAGAACCGGCCAGACCGTCAGAAGCTCACCGTCGAGGTTGGTGTTCAGAAAATCTTTTTCCTGTGGCAGAATGACCCTGGCGCCGGCCTTTTCGGCGGCTTCCCCGATTCCCGAACGGATGAAACAACGCCGGGGGTCATTGCAGGATACATCGGTAACAATGACTTCAGCGGCGCCCGCCGCCAGACAAAGCCTGACCATCTCGCCAACCAGCAGGGGATTGGTATTGGCGGCCTGTTCCGGGCGGCGATCCCAACCGACATTGGGTTTGACCGTCACCCGGTCGCCGGGTTTGATAAATCGAGCGATACCGCCGATGCCGTCAAGGACGCTGTTGAGAGCGTTCAGCGGATCGGTCTGTCGAGCCAGGACTACCTGCGGCAGGGTTTTGTCCGGCGCCACTTCAAAATCGGCCGCTTTTACCAGAGGGGCGTTGGATCTGACGGTCTCCCGGTTGTGAAAAAGCAGTCCGGTGCCACCGGTGACGGCGGCCAGGGCTACCGCCTGGCTGGTCTTTTTGATGAAATCACGACGTCGCATTGGTTTTCTGCCGGTCTTTACAGTTACGCCAATATATGCGATTGGCTCCGGCGATGCAAGCATCGGGATTGGCGCGCGGGGCGCCATGACCGGCATGACGTCAATGCAAGAACGCCAGCGACTTTCTCTCGACAAGTTTGTCGCTTCTTCTTCAAAGGCCGTCTAACATACACCCGAATCGTTATTTAATTCGGGAATAATTCATCCTGACTTGTGGCGTTTTATGAACGACGCGTCAGATACACACGACCGTGACCTCGGTCCCGGGTATATCTCTTTAGCCGTCGGTACGGTGGTTTCCCACTACCGGATCGAACGGAAGCTGGGTTCGGGCGGCATGGGTGAGGTATATCTTGCCGAAAACTGCGAGCTGAAACGAAAGGTTGCCATCAAATTTCTCGCGGCTGCGCTTACGGCCGATTCGGAGCAGAGAGGCCGTTTTACGCGTGAAGCTGAAGCTGTAGCCTCGCTGAATCATCCCAACATCGTCACAATCTACGAGGTCGGTGAGCACCGGGGTCGGTTTCCCTGCGGAATTCCCCTTCAATCCGTCCTGCCTTAACCAGCGGGGCGGTTTTCTATTTGCTGTGATGTTATCAAGCGGCTTAGAAATAGACTCGGAACGATGTGAAGTAAGTGTCGGGGTAGGTCCCGAACTCCGAAGCGAGGCCCACCGTCGAGAGTGATACATCGGTGGTGTCGCTTACTATCGGATTTTTGCCGAAGCCGACATAAGCCCCGGCGGCCAGGTAGATATCCTCGGCGATGTTATACTCGATGGCAGGCGCTGCCAGCGCCGAGGGATCACCGAGGTTGATCAGGGCCTGACCGGTCAGGGAGACCAGGGGGGTTAATTGGTATATGATACCGGGGGCCAAATAATGCTGCCCCAGCAGATAAACCGCACCCTCGGTATATGCCGTAGTCGATAAGTTGTGGCGGAAGTCTCTGGCGTGGTTACTGCCGGCCTGACTGAAATGGTACTCGACGAAGCCGTAGGTGCTGCCTCCGAAGCTGTAGTCGGAGCCGACGGAGAGCCGGAAATAGTCATCACCTGCGCCGCTTTGATCCTCATCAAATGTTCCGATGAATACATGCGCTGCCTCCAGCCAGCAGCCGGCGCCGCCGACCGCGCGAGTGAGGTCGATCCCAAGCATCAGGTTATTGCGGACGCATGAGGCGATAAAGGAGATATCGGTCCGGGCAGCATAGAATTTGCCGCGCAGGTAAACGGCACTCCGCTCGAAAGCGAAATCCTCCCCGGCGACATAGCCGGCGTCGATCTCGCCCATAAAACCGAGCGGATAACGAATCCGCAAAGCATCAACCCCGATGCGGTCCTCGGTATCCAGTTCACTATAGGTGTAAGGTGCGATCACGTCGGTGGGGTTAACAACCCGCGCCGAACCCCAGGCAATGGCCTGGCGTCCGGCATAGAGGTCAAAACGAGTTGCCTTGACGGTGATGAAGGCGCGGTCGAGATTCTGCACGACGGCAAAACTGCCCACATCACCGGCGTTGGCAGGATACAGGTAATCGCCCAGGTCGGCGGCGCGATAAGCCGATGGGTCCGGGCCGATGACAAGACTCTCCGTCTCAAAGAGGTCGGTGTCCTGGATGCGGGACACCACGGCATACGAAAAGGAAAGGCCGATGTTCGCACTTGCCCGATGGTGAGCGTTGAAACGCAGGCGGTTGCTGACCGAGCCCATCATCGGCTGGTCCAGCCTCAGGTTGGAGTACTGCACGTCGGGGAGATCAAAGGCGACCGAGAAGCTCTTGCAGTAACCATCGACGGTCCAGCGGTCGGATTCTGCGGCGGCGGCAGTTGCCAGCAGCAGAAGGCCGGCGGCCATCAGGGCTTTTGGGTAATGGCTCATACTCTGGAATTCCGGACCGTTAAACGGCCGATTTCAAAGCGCGTCTTCTACTTGATTTCATCGGTGTCTATCTGGCCGTCTTTGAGTGTTATCAAACGGCGGGCGCGTTGCATGATCTTGGTGTCGTGGGTTGAAAATACAAAGGTCATGCCCCTCGTCTCGTTAAGCCGGCGCATCATTTCTATCAGTTCAATCGCCGTTTTGGAATCGAGGTTGGCCGTCGGCTCGTCAGCAAAAACAAGGGCCGGTTGGGAAACCATCGCCCGCGCCACGGCTACGCGCTGCTGTTGTCCGCCGGAAAGTTTCGACGGCAGGCGGTCGGCGAATCCTTTGAGGTTCAGTTCACCGAGTATGTCAGTCACTCGCTGGTGACGCTCCTCTTTGGGAACACCCTGGATAAGCATGATGTACTCGACGTTCTCCTCCACCGTCAGGACCGGTATCAGGTTGTAGGCCTGGAAGATGAAACCGATTTTGTCCCGCCGAAAGTCAGAGAGTTCCCTGCCGCTCATGCTCGACAGGGGTTTGCTGTCAAGCCAGACACGGCCGTTGCTGACGGTGTCGAGACCGGAGATCAGGTTCAAAAGGGTGGTCTTGCCGGATCCCGACGGGCCGACGATAGCGGTGAACTCGCCGCGGCCGATCTTCAGGTCGACTTCCCGAAGAGCCAGCACCGGCACCCCGTTATCTGAATACTCCTTGGAGAGCTTCTCGGTGACGACCACGTATTCCTGGTTGGTATCGTTCATGGTTATTTCCTTTATAGACTTCTTCTCATGGCCTCAGCCGGGGTCAACCTGGCCGCGTACGCGGCAGGGTAGAGACTTACGAGCATCGTAAACACGAATACCCAGAATGGATAATATATAAACTGTGTTGTTTCCAGTACCGGGTAAAGAAGATACCGGAAGGTCACGCCGGCAAATTCGATACCGGTGTAATCGATACCGTAATAGGCGATAATGTACGTTGTCACGTAGCCCAGAAGCATGCCCAAGATGATACTGACCAGGGCCAGAGCTGCGGCTTCGAAGACAACCAGACGTCCGACAGCCAGCGGGCGAGTGCCCACGGCTCGAATCACTCCAAATTCGTACATCCTCTCATATAGAGACATGAACAGAGTGTTGACAATCCCCAGTGCCACGACACTGAAGAGTATAAGGCCCACGAGCAGTACGCTGAACTGCGACAACTCAAAAGCGGCGTGCAACTGCGGCAACAGTATCGGCCAGCCAACTGCTTCGTTGCCGCCGGCCGAGTAAGTCTTCCAGAAAGGAAGCTCATTATTGCGGGCATAGGTGTCATCTGTAAACTTGAGAGCGATCTCATGCGCCTGACCTTCCAGGTTCAGCATGGACTGAGCCCGTGCCAGGCGTATAAACACCATTGCTTTGTCCATTTCACCGATATTCGTGCGGTAGATGCCGGAGATACGGAACATCTCCTGGGCCAGGTCACCGGTATATGCCTGGGCGGCCGTGAGGACCACCCGATCACCGATCGCCACCTCGAGTATTTCGGCCAGTTTGCCTCCAATAAGGATGTCCCGCTTATTGTCCGCAGCGAAATAGGTCCCCTCGACCAGGGCTTCGTCGATCTGGGACAAGTACTTTTCC